>JAGVYC010000013.1 GCA_018303485.1 Candidatus Woesearchaeota archaeon | reverse complement strand
CCATGCTATTGTCAAAGCAAGTATAATTATTGCAACAAACCATCTTGATTTTAAAAAGAATATGAAATTTATTATTAATATAAAAATGCCTAATGAAATCCCTACAAGGTATTTGTTCTGAAACCTTATTCTCATTTTGGTGTTATCGTGCTTAGCACTATTAAAAATATTATGTTTAAAATAGGTATGACAACATAAGTTCCTATTACGCCCAATGTTCCTGCTGAAAAACCAGCTATTGAACCCCCGAGTATTGGTATATTAATCATTGACAGCAGCATGAAAAACAACATTGGAGCAACCAAAGAAAAGCCTATGTAAATATCTGAAAATGTTGCAAGATTCTGGACATACTTTTCTCTTTTTGATTTATACCTCTCCATTGTTTCATTGGCTTTGATATTTAAATAATTTTTCAAATCCCCGCCTGTTTCCACTGTTGTTACAATTCCGCTCAGCAGCTCGCTGAATTCTTTTAATGGTGTTGTTGCTGCAACGAGCCTTAAAGATGTTGTTAGGTTATAACCAAATAAATTAACGTAATTAATTATTTTTTTAATTTCTGATTCAAGCCCTTTATATTCAGCTGAACTCAAAATCAAGTTGAACATCGCTATTGGATGAGCGCCAGAACCAGCAACAGCAGCCATATGAACAACAACAAAGGGCAGATCAGCTTCCATGTATCTTCTTCTTGAGGTTATTATCATTGACGGATATGCGTACAATAAAGCAGCTGCCAGTGCTGAAAATAAAATCCCAACCAAAATAGCCCCAAGCAATTTAATCAATATAAATCCTTTTATCAGGACAAGGGCTGCTAAAAAAAATGGGATAAATGCAAGCATTGATGAAAATATTATTATGCTTATGTAAGTATTGCCTAAAATCTGGAAATCAGAGGATTTTATTGAGTTAAAAAGCAGATTGAAAAATTCAGGATGATTTTTTATCAACCTCTGGCTTATAGAGCCAACATATGCGTTTGCAAGCCTTCCAAAAGAGCTTTGCTCGTACAATGTATAGTCTTTCAAAACAAGAATGTCTTTTTTCTTTTTTTTCTTTGATTTAATGAATCTATAGAATGCATCTGAATCTATATCAAGAGGTCTTTTATTTTGGATCTGTGCTTTAACTGGTGCCTCCAGCGGCATTGAATAACTTGATGCTTGTTTTATTGCTGTTTCTGCAGGATGTTCAAGGCTAATTGCTTGTTTTTCTGATTCAAGCTCATTTGAGATGCTGCCAAGCTCTTTTTTCATCTGGTTTATTAAATACAGGACATAAGCATCATACTGCTGCAGGAATTCCTTTTCTTGCTTTCCCTTGAGTATTTTTGTTTTGTCTTTTGAAGTTTTTAGATTTTTAACCAGTTCTTTCTCATAATCATAATATTTTTTTGCTTCATCTGACAATAATGCAATCTTTTTTGCATAAGCTGCTATGTTACCCATTAAGCTCTGCCTCTTGTTGTTTTAAACCTGTATTTATGCTGCTGAGAAATGTTTTAATATGGGATTTAACAATGCTTATTTTTTCATCTACTGCTAAGATTTTATCTTTGCTTTCTTTTAGAGATTCGAGCTTTGATTTTTCTGCAACAAGATTTTCTAAAGTAAAGCTCAGATCTACAATGGAACTTGCATCTTGTTTTATTCTTTCAAAGCTCATTTTATTCCAAATTTCTTCAGGACTTCATCAGGGGTTTTGTAGTAATCGTTTATTATTTTTTGGACTTCAACAAAGCCGAAGATTTTATTTTGATACAGCTTGTAAAGCAGCTTTGCCCTTGCAAGAAATTCTTTGTTTAACTGCTCTCTGGAAACACCATGCTTTAATACTATTTTATCAAAAACTGCACTCTTGGTCTTGAAGAAGAATTTGTCTGTTTTTGGATCCCTCACTAATGGCGTATTAGTTACAGCCTTGCCGATTTCTTTTTCCACTCTAATAACCTCAACTATTTCCTGCAATCTTCTAACAGGCTTTCCATCTACTGTTGCTTGAGATAATACGCACACTATATCTAGAGATTCAACCAATGTTGAAGATAAATTTATTGGCTCTGTTTCAAGCCTTCTTATCAATGCTTCTACTGATTCAGCATGCATGGTGCTTATTACAGGATGGCCTGAACTTGCCCCCTGGAATAAAACGAATGCCTCTTTGCCTCTTATCTCACCTACAATAACATAATCTGGTCTTTGCCTAAAACTCTCTCGAAGCAAATCAAATAATGTTACTTCCCCATATTTCTGGCCGAGTATATTTGCTGAGCCTATGCCTGCCCTTGACACTGCCGGCAGCCAGTTTTCATGCATCAGGTTTATTTCTTTTGTGTCTTCTATTGTTATGATTCTTGCTGATGGATGTATGAAAAATGCTATCGCATTGAGGAATGATGTTTTTCCTGATGCTGTTGCTCCGACTATCATAATATTAGAACCGTATTCAAGCAAGATCCATAAATAAGCTAAAACCTCTGGAGATGCTGTCCTGAAATCTATTAATTTTATTGGCGTCCATGGCGTCGAAGTAAATTTTCTAAGCGTAAAATTTGGCCCTCTTGTAGCGACATCTGATGAATATGTGGCATTCGCGCGAGATCCGTCAGGAAGTCTGCCATCCAATAACGGAGTAGCGTAAGAAATATACTGACCGCATTTTTGAGCTAATTTTTCAACAAATGATGTTAAACCTTTTAGTTCTTTAAACTGTATGCTTGTTCTTAGGTTTCTGTATTTCCTATGAATGATATATATCGGGGTGTTAAACCCATTGCATTCAATATCTTCTATGTAATAATCACGCATTAAGGCCTCTATCTCATTCAAGCCGACAAAATTCCTCCAGATATAGTACATTATTTTTAAAAAAGAATCCTGGGCTAATTTTATATGGAATTCATTTAATATTATTCTTATATTCTTTTCAAGATATTCCATAACTATCCTTTCATCTTGCACATTAAGGAAGCTTATGTTTATTAACTCCCTTATTCCTTCCTCAACAAGGCTTAAAATATTCTTTTCATTTTCATCCAAAGACGGCTCTAGAATCTCGTAAACAAGCTCATGATACTCTGAATCCCAATAAATATGAACCGATGCGTATGGCTTGATTAAATCATAAGTGATATCTAATTGCGATTTGTCTGTAGGCATGTCTGGGAGGTCGATTATCGTTTGTTTTAAATCAATTGAGAAATATACTGGTGATTGTTTTTTTATTTCTGGTTTTTTAAATAAAGCCATATTTTACCCCTTTTTATTGATGAAAAGAGTTTTAGATTGCTTATAAAATTTTCGTAGTTTAAGTTTTGATTGATATTGTTACTGTTGGATCTCTCTCATTTTCATTATAGCCGGAATTTTCTATTGTAATGCTATAAGTGCCAACAAATGGGTTTGCCAAGTCTGAATTTAATTCCAAATTTGCTCTTCCATATTCTAATGTCAGCAAAGCATAATATTCGCCGACAACTGTTGTTTCTGTGAGGTTTAATTTCAAATCACCCTCTCTAAAGAGAATATCTGGCTCCATAAGCTTGTTTTTCGTTGTAAATTTCCAGTATATTGAATTAGCCGGATTTGAGTTTATGTAAAGCTCTCCCTTTTCTACTGTAAACGGACTCAGGAATCTTTTTGAGCCAGGGCCTTCGTTTATTACATCAAAAATATTCTTATTAAGGTTGACCATTAATGTCTTGGTCTGGATTAATGTATTTCTATCTCGCATTTTATTTACCAATGGCATTGCTATTCCCAGAATAAGGCCTATTACCACTAAACCTAATGCCAGGTATAATATTGCAGAAACCCAGACTTGAGCTTTTTCTTTCATAGTGAGAAAAAAAGAAAAATTAGCAGACTTTAAATGCTGCTATATCTTCTGCTTCGCCGTAACTCTCTACATTGGCCTGGCAAGTTATTGTATCACCGCCAATCTTTATTGTTGGTATAATGTCAGCCCTTCTTATCTGGCCTTCATAACCTGCTGTTGTTGTAGCTGCAAGTATAGATTTTGTAGCAAATTTGGCTATTTGTTCATCAGAAAGTGCTGAATCAACATCTGTACTTGATTTATACAGCCTTATGTTAAGGGCAGTTATATCTGTTTTGCCTTCATTTGATACAACTATCTTATAGGTTTTGCCAGATGGGTCAGCTGTCTTATCCTGGCAAACTCCAATTATGCTTAACATAACATCCTGGGCACAGGCTACATTTGATGTCGCTGATTCTGATGTTGTTTTTTGCACATCTCTTGTAAATTTTGTGCCCCAGGTCATTACTATTGCTGCCAATGCAACTGTAAAGCCAATAAGCAAGACTGTTGCTATTAATGGGCTGATGCCTTTTTTTGACTTAATCATATTTACTGCACCTCTTAATCCTTATGGCTAACATGGAGTTGTTATAGCAGAGCCGCTTGTATCCCCAAATGTTGCTGTGTTTTGAGCGCATGTCACTTCAGCACCCTCAACCTTTATTGTTGGAATTAATTCTACTTTTTTAACAGATAAACCAAGTGTTGATGGTGTTGCTGTAATATCTCCTATGCCGAAACTAGTTAATGGGAAATTACCACTGCCATCTACGCTATCTGCTTTAGTCTGGCTCTCGTATAACCTGACTTTAAATTTTTCAACATCTGCTGTACCATCATTTGCCACAGTTATTTTGTAATCACCAGTAGCACCTATACAAACACCTTTTATGTTCAAAACAACATCCTGAGCACAAGCAATTTGAGAAGTTGCTGATTTTGATGTACCTTCTTGAATGTCTTTTGTAAATTTTGTGCCCCAGGTCATAATTACTGCTGCCAATGCAACTGTAAAGCCGAGAATTAGGACTGTTGCTATTAATGGGCTGATGCCTTTTTTTGACTTAATCATCTTAATCATCTATAACACACCTCCTTTTATAATAGCCTTTAATCTTGCTTGTTTATATTTAAAGTTTTCTAAAAAAGGATATTTTTATTAAATTGATTTTTATTACTCACAAAAAGTGATTTTAAGAAAATTAAATCGTTTCTAGCCAGAAATCTCTGCAACTTTACAGGTTAGAGAGGAGGTCACAAGGCTTGCGAGACTTTAGCTAGAACATGCTGCTGGGAGCAAGGAACAAAATTTGATTTTGCAACCTTTATCCATGGTATTATATCAACTGTTTCTGCTTGGCTGCTTGTTGTTATTTCATATCGCCTGATTTCTAAGCTGTTCAACATTTCAAAGCTATCTGATGTCTCTGCTGTTGAATCTTTCATTATTCTAAATGTAAATTTTTCTATTTTTATGTCTTTTTTATTTTCTAATGTAAGCAGGATTGTATCTCCTGTTTGTATTGCTTCTATTGCTGTTATTAAAACATCAGTGCATTGTGACTGCTTTTCGCTTAATGCTAGTTCTTTAGAAACTCGCTGTTTTATCAACTGCCTGCCCCATAAGAAGCCCATTATTAATAATGCTATGATAAAGCCCACTAACAATATTGTGGCTACTTTTTCATCCATGCCCTTTTTTGATATTCTTTTCCTTGCCACTTTTTATGATGTATATGTTATGGTATATAAATTTATGGATAACAATCGCAGATTATTGATGCATTAATTATTTTTGTGTTGCATGCATAAATCTTGTTTGAAATGTTGACTAATGGTATGATCTCTATTGGATTTGGTGCTGAAAAGTCTAAATCTGGATTTCTATCTTTTATCCATGGACTAAGCAGAGTGCCTGGTTTCATAGGAAAATATGTGCTTCCTGGAATATGGCTGCCAAATTCTGCTTTCTCGCCCATTTTATCCCTAAATATAAGCCCAGCAATAGAAATCCTGCCGGTATTAACAACAGGTACTCTACATTTCACTTCTTCTTCAAAACATTGTGCATTATTTATTGCTACGCTTTCACATTCCAGCTTGGATTCCTGAAAATTAACTGTGCCTTCTGATATTATTTTTGCTTTGTTTTTTTCGAACATAAAGACTGTTGCTGTCATTATTAATGTAAAGCCTATAAGCAATATCCATACAACGATTGTTTCAGCGCCCTTTTTTTGCTTTATCATTTTTTCCTTCCCTTAATGAAGCCTTTTCCACCAATATAAACCTGCCTTTGCTCTAGCTCTGTCTCGCCTGTCACTATCATAACCTGGGGCTTGCCCTTTGTCAAATCAAAAGTATAGCAGAACTCTTCTGAATTAATGGCGTCTATTATACAAACATCAATGCTTGTTACAGAGGGGCTAATTGATGCAACGTCAATACAAGGGCCTATATCTATTAATTCTATTGAAGAAGGCAATGTAAGACCGCTAAGTTCAATATTTGCATTTAACTTTAAATAACAGCCTTCACGACTGATTAAATCAATGTTTTGGTTATTTGGATCTGGTATATGGATTGTATTAACTAAAAAATTGCCGACATATAGTTTATTGTCTTGTGCATAGACATAAAACAATTCATAATTTGGACTTTTTGACTTTGCATACGAGGAAAACTCTGCACTAAATTCTGCAAATTTTGTTGATAGGTCTGATAATATTGATGTTTCAATTAATGCATTTAAGAATGTTGCACTCTCAAGATTATAGTTATCCGATATTCTTTTGAAGTCCTCGCTTATTCTTCTTTGTTCTAATTTATTGTAAGTTATTGTCAACCCAAATATCATTATTGAGATGACAACGGCTGCAAACAAGTATACTTGGCCTCTTTTGTTCATGCTGTATTCTAACTATTTCTTTTGTTTATATGGTTTTTTATTATGTTAAAAACATAGTTAATGTTCTTTGCACCATCTATTTTTGCTATTCTGCCTTTATAATATTTTATGACTGGAAGGGTTTCTTTTTTGTAAACAACAAGCCTTTTTTTGATTGCTTCCGGGGAATCGTCTGCTCTTCTGTAAAGCCTTTTTTTGCATATATCGCACGTTAAGTCATGCTTTGGCTTTTTTGTCAGCAGGTTGTAGACCATTCCGCAATAGCATTCATAGCGGTTGCTTAATCTTTTTATGATGAGCTTTTTGGGAATCGTTAAAAAGAAAACATGGGTTATGCTGATCAATTTATCCAATGTTTTTGCTTCGTATAAATCCCTTGGAAAACCATCAAACAAGAGATTATTTTTTCTATTTTCAATGTGGCTTTTTACTATTTTTATCGCCAAGCTGCTGTCTATCAACTTGCCTTTATCTATTATGTTTTTTATTGTATAGCCTAATTTTGTTTTTTTCTTTATCTCAAGCCTTAAGATGTCGCCAACAGAGATTTTTTTAAGATTGAATTTTTTTTCTAGAATTTCTGCCTGAGAGCCCTTGCCTGAACCTGGCGGGCCGAGCAATACAATGTTCACTTTTTTCATTGGATAATCCTTAATGGCATGTTGTATATAAAATTAATGAAAGCCTCTGGTGAGAATTGAACTCACGACCCCCACATTACCAATGTGGTGCTCTACCACTGAGCCACAGAGGCGTTATAGAAAAAATTCCTATTTGATTGTTTATAAAGATTTAGTAGAATAGAGGTACGATGAGAATATTCAGATAGTAAAGACTTACAAGCCATAATTTTATTGTATTAATCTCATAGTAGTGTCGTAACAAAAGTTTTATTAATATGTTAGTTTCTAATATCCAATAAAATGTTAGAAGAACTAATCAGTTGTGCGGGTCGTATGGGAATAAACCTTTCAGATATTGAAAATTCTACTAAACAAAAATATACAAGATACATTGAAAAAGGAAGATTAAGCGATGTTAAAGCATTAAGGGAGTTGACAGGGATAAATCTATCAGCTGGTGCGATACAAAGAGGATATCAAGCATATGTTCGAGAAGGAAAAAATGGTATAGCGTATATATCAAAGAAGGAAAGTATAATGCAATAAAAGAATTGCAGGAGATGACAGGTGTTAAGCCATCAGATAGCATTGTGCAAAAACAATATAGTATATGGATTCGAGAAGGAGTACTTGACCATATTAAAAAATTGCAGGAGATGACAGGTGTTAAGCCATCAGATAGCATTGTGCAAAAACAATATAGTATATGGATTCGGGAAGGAGAATTTTACAATATTGAAGAATTACATGAATTGACAGGTGTTAAGCCGAATTTATCAGCTGGTGCGATACAAAAGATATACAACTTATACGCTCAAAAGGGATTTTTCGATACCATTAAGACATTGCATGAATTGACAGGTGTTAAGCCGAATTTATCAGTTAGTGCGATACAAAGAGGATATCAAGCATATGCAACCCATAAAATGTTGGGTTGGTCTTATGAGATTAAGAAAATACAGGAGATGACAGGTGTTAAGCCATCAGATAGCATTGTGCAAAAATGGTATCGGGAATGCATTCAAAATGATAAATTTAATGACACCAAAACATTACATGAATTGACAGGTGTTAAGCCGAATTTATCAGCTGGTGCGATACAAAGAGAATATCAAGCATATGTTCGAGAAAAAAATTTTAATGCAATAAAAGAATTGTATAAGTTGACAGGTGTTAAGCCGAATTTACCGGAAAAGATTATAGAAGAACTATATGTAATAGATATTAAGAAAAATAATGCTAGTGGTATTAAAGAATTGCAGATATTAACAGGGATAGCACCATTAGAAAAGATTGTGCAAAAATGGTATCGGGGATATATTCAACATGAGGGATTTTTTGGCATTAAGACATTACATGAATTGACAGGTGTTAAGCCGAACAATTATACGTTAAGGTTATTAGTAAAATTTTTAGCCAAAGATTAATTCATCTTTCAAACATTTTTTTACCTTTATTATAATTGTTTTATCTCAGGTTCCATTTTTTTGAGTTCTTCTTTTGTATGGAAATGAAAGTAAGGAGCGCTGTTCAGGTAGCTGTTCAAGAAGCCTTTCTGTGCAAGCAGCGGAAACACATCATATTCAAGGCTAGCACCATGATATTCAAAAATTTCAGGCTCTGTGACAAATATCCCGCTAAAGAAGATATATGACCCTATCTTTTTAGGTGGAGGTCTTTGGATAAATTCTATTATTTTATTTCCCTCTATTTTTACAACACCTGCCTTTTCCCAGTCAAACAAAGAACTTTCTATCATTAATGTTGAAATAGCTTTTTGCTTTAAATGGGCGCTCCACAGGTTATTGATATTTATTTGATTGAAGATTATGTCGCTATAAACCACAAGAAAAGGCGATTTAATCCTTCCCTTTAATAATCGAAGCGAATCTGCAGATCCCTTTTCCAAACCCTCTTCAACATAATTAAGTGCAACCCTGTATTTTGAGCCATCTCCGATGATTTGGAATATGTCTTTTAAAATAATTGGCTTTGCTACAATGAATAAATTTCTAAAACCAGACTCTCTTAATTTTTTTAATGCTAGCTCTATTATTGTGCTATTGCCTATTTTTGCAGTTGGCCTGTATTCTTCTTTTGATATCTTGAGATTTTTTTCATACCCTCCTGCTAGAATAACAGCTGTCTTGTTTTCTCCAAGAGCCTTTTCCACAAGGTGTTCCATTGCTTGTGACCTGTTCCTTATGTAAAGGTTGTCTATCAGGCTATCTACCATTTTCAATGTCTTTTGGTTTATTGTTATGGATAGCTTGCTTTTCACGGTGTTATTATTAGCATTTGAAGTTTTTAAACTTTCTCATTTTATACCACCTTAGTAAGACAAAGTAAGACAAAGGTAAGATATATTAAAAAGCTAGATATAATGCATACTATGGAAAAGGATAATAATAACTATTTGAATGAAAAAACCCATAAGTGCCAGCTGCCGGAGAATTACAATGAATTTTCATTTAGCCATTTGATAGGCAATTTGGTGCGTGATTATAGCGATGCCCTTGACAGAAGATCAAAAATTCCTGCAAATTCAAGAGAAGGGAAGCATTATGGGTTTTTAAACAAAGCGTCTGTAAAAAAATGCATATCACGCTACGAACTGAGCGATAGCTCATTGGTTGGCTTTCTGGAGAGGTTGGTTAGAGAAGGTTATGAAGAATTAATTTTTATGGAAGAAAGAAATGGCAAGGAAGTTCCTGTTATAAGAAGTAATTATTCATTAGGTATTGGGGCATTAATCATAATTAACAAACTAACAAAAGAGACTATTCAAATGCTCTATCCTGGAAAGGATTATTTTACCCGCACTAAATTTATAAATAACATCATAAACATCCTTCCACATTCAACACACGAAGAGTTATCTTGTTTCTGGGACTTAAATGATTTGGTAAGTAAAAATAGTGATGATATCTTTTAAGTAATTATGTTGCAATCAAGCTATTTTATTGTTTAAATGCTTGAAACAATAAATCTCTTCTGTAGATCTTGTAAATTCCACCATTGCAAGACAACTTCCAGCGCATTTTATTGTATAATCTTTGCAATCTTTACACTGGTCTAATACCCTTTTATTCATATCACGAAATATGCCCCAAAGCGAATCATCATGCCAGAGTTCTCCTAATGAACTTGTTTTTAAATTACCCACATTGTATTTATCCCCCTGATGCAAGATACATGCCCTTAGGTTGCCAGCAGGTGAGATGCATGCTGCTTCAATGCCGGCCATGCACATCTTTGACCAGTATGAAGGAACATTATCACTATTGCTCGCAGTAGAAAGAATATCATAACAAGTTGCAACTGAAAAGTCTTTATGCTCCTCTCTTATACCATTAACTCTTTCAATAACATTTTTATATTCTGTTGGTGTAAGCTTATTTTTGTAAAATTCTTCAACAGCATTTCCCGCAGGCCTAAGTGGAATTAATGTTAATGCATTAGCGCCAGCATCTTTTAGCCATTTAACCAAATCCTCAATGCATTCCTTATTTTGTTTTTTTCTTTATCTCAAGCCTTAAGATATCGCCAACAGAGATTTTTTTAAGATTGAATTATTAAAGTGAAGCGATTTATAAGGATTTTGAAAAAGTTAATTAAATCTATATCCCTGTTTTTCATTGCACATAAAAGATGCCTCATGCTTTAGTGCTAGGTAAATTCGGCCCTAATTTATCTTCACTGTTTTTTGCCTTTACTACCCACATAGTTGTCCAAACTGATTTAATGCATAACGGTTCAAAGCCGCATTCTTTTATCAAACTATATAAGCCCTTCTTATTGGCAATATTTTCAATATGAGGCAAGTCAAGCAAATTTTTTCTGATAAGGTTTCCGAGATAGCCACGCAAGAAAAAAAATATAGACGGTCTTTTTGGCAGTGTGAAAATAATAAAGCCATCTTTGTTTAATACCCTTTTGCACTCTAGCAAAACAGTTTTGGGATTCACATAATCCAAAAGGCCAATGCTTATGACAACATCAAATT
>JAGVYC010000010.1 GCA_018303485.1 Candidatus Woesearchaeota archaeon | reverse complement strand
AAAGAAAGAAGAAGATTATTTACTGATATGCCCGTGCAATTTTTTAATACAAGAAAAATGGGTAAAAAATAACCAGTGCTGGTGCAGCTTGTTTGTAAGAAGGTAAAATGAAATACAAATTTTTAGTATTTGCGTTATTTTTAGTTTTATTAATTGGGTGTGCTGAACAGCAGGCAACACCCGAACAGCAAAAGATTAAAGTTACAATGGAGAATTCTCAATCAGAAGCTGCTCAAGGAAACAACATTCAGGAGCAACAGAAAACTGAAGAAAAACCAGAACAAAGGCAAGAGGATAGCATAAAGGAGTTTTCAATAACCGCAAAAAGATTTGAGTTTAGGCCATCAACAATTGCAGTTAACAAAGGGGATAAAGTCATATTGCATTTGACAAGCAGCGATGTAACGCATGGATTTGTAGTGAGGTAAAAATGGCAAGCATTTATTTTTTTATCTTTATTTTAGGCATAACTAATGCATTATCTTTGCTATTAGTTTTATTCTCGTGCAGATGCGTTATGAGAAAGACTTATTTTGTTAGATTAATTGAGAGAAGCAGACTTTATGAGAAATTCTACAATTATCATTGCTATTACTGGTGGATATTCATAATTTCAGTCATACTGCATGCAACTTTAGCTTTATACGCTTATGGAATTCCTAATTGAGGATAGCACATTTCCTAATTGACGGACAGCAATCTTAATAAACAAAAATCTCTTTTTTCTCTCTCATGCCAAAGGCTGTTATAAGACTTGAAGATGTGTGGAAAATATACAAGATGGATGAAGTTGAGGTTTATGCTTTAAGAGGTATAAACCTTGAAATTAAAGAATCTGAGTTTTTGGCAGTATTAGGAAAATCTGGAAGCGGAAAATCTACAATATTAAATATGGTGGGCTGCTTGGACCTGCCAACAAAAGGAAAAATATACCTCGATGGCAAGGATGTTTCTGTTCTTGATGAAAATGAACTGGCAAGAATAAGGGGAAGAAAGATAGGTTTTGTATTCCAGACTTTTAATCTTATATCCAGCTTGACTGCTTTGGAAAATGTAATGCTGCCGATGGTGTTTCAAGGCATTGACAAATATATAAGAATAGAAAAAGCAAAAAAGGTCTTAGATATAGTTGGATTAAAAGAGAGGATGAACCACAGGCCTTCGGAGCTATCTGGGGGGGAAAGGCAAAGAGTTGCAATTGCAAGGGCATTAATCAATGATCCAGAGATAATACTTGCTGACGAGCCAACTGGAAACCTGGACTCAAAAACAGGAAACGATATACTTAAAATTCTGCTTGAGCTAAACAAAAAGCATAAAAAGACTGTTGTTATAATAACTCATGATAAAAGTTTGGCAAGTTATGTTGAAAGAGTAGTGCAGTTAGCTGATGGCCAAATAGTAAAGGGGCAATTAAAAAAGGAGATGGCATGAAAAGAAGTATCTTTATTTTATTTTTTGTTTTGCTTACTAGTTTGAATATAATCTATGCTATTGAGAGTGTTATATCACATGAAGAATTAAGATTTGATTTCAAGAAGACAGATCCATCGCCATTGGGGCCAGGTAAGATTTTTGATGTATATTTTGACATTACAAATCTGCAGAGCTATACAATAAGAAATGTGCAGATAAATATAGTAGACCTGTTCCCTTTTTATTCCTTAGATGAAAATAAAACTTCAATCTTGATGGATGAAATCAGGCCAGGAGAAAAGAAATCAATTAAGTATGCAGTCGGAATTAATAAAGATATTGACGAAGGAACTTATCAGTTAAGCTTGCAGTATTATTCTAATAGAATTGGGGCAATAGTAAGCAAGGACTTTAACCTCGACATAAAAAGAGTTGGTGTTGTTGTAGCTCCAACAAACATAAGGCTAGAGCCAGAAAGGATAAGGCCTGGGGGCACTGCCAAACTGGAAGTGGATATAGCCAATACAGTAAGCTATACTATAACTGACGTTGCAGCTGAATTAATTCTTGATGGAACACCATTTGTTACTTTAGGAGAAACCAGCGAGAAAAAGATAAGGCAGCTTGCACCAAATACAAAAGTGACTTTGGATTTTAATTTGATATTGAATCCTGATGCAGAATTGAAGGTATACAGGGTGCCTTTGCTGATAACATATTTCGATAACCTTGGCAGCAAAAATGTAAGAAATAATACTGTTGGCATAACTGTTTATGCAAAGCCAGAATACAATGTCGATCTTGAGAATAGCAACATCTTTACAAAGGGGCAGTCTGGAGAAATAACAATAAGCATAGCAAACAAGGGAAATTCTGAGCTAAAATTTCTGAATATAGAGATTTTGGAAAGCGATGATTACAAGATTATATCAAATCCAGACGTATATGTTGGAAATCTAGAAAGCGATGATTTTGAAACAGCAACTTACAAGATTTATACTGAAACATCAAAACCAGCCAAATTAAGGTTTAAAATAGGATACAAAGACACATACAACAAAGATTTTTCTGATGATGTGGAAATAAACTTGCCATTATACAGCAAATGGACAGCACAAAATCTAGGCTTGGTTCAAAGAAATATGTCATGGGTTTATTTTATAATAGCAATACTTGTAGTCTTATTTATTTACAAAACATATAAAATATGGAAATTTGAGAGGGATGTTGAAAATTCAATAAAAATACTCTTTAAGAACATGTTCAAGTATGCAAAAGAAGAGATATTCAGAATTAAAAAAAGATGATTAGGGATTTTGTTTCTTTGTCTTTTCAAAATGCAAGACATAGAAAATTAAGAAGCTGGCTTACTATAATTGGCATAATAATCGGAATTGCAGCGATAGTATCATTGATAACAATAAGCAAGGGCCTTGAGGAAGCAATAACCTCCCAATTTAACAAGATGGGGACTAACAGATTAATGGTAACTCCAAAGGAAAGCAATTTTTTAAGTCTCGGCCAAGATTTAACAACAGATGATGTAAAAGTTCTTGAAAAAATTTCTGAATTGAAATGGATAACGCCTTATTTAATAGAAAATGCGAATATTGAATTCGGGAAGGAAAAGCATTTCAGGCAGGTAACTGCAAACACTGTTGATGATATAGCAGGAAGATGGGCTGATATTGATTTTAGGGTTGGAGAAGGAAGATTATGGAATCAAGAGGAAAAGTATTCTGCCATAATTGGAACAAAGGTTGCAGAGGACATGTTTGATAGGAAAATCAGGGTTAACAACAACATAAAGATTAACGGGCAGAAATTCAAGATCATCGGAATATTTGAGGAATTTGGCGATCCTGAAAGCGACAACATGTTGCATATCCCAATTGATGCTGCAAGGGATTTATTTGACAAGGAAAAGGGAGTAAGCCTTATTGAATTGGTTGTAAAAGATGGTGTTGATTTAGAAGATGCTGCAAAGAAGGTAAAGAAAATACTTAAGAAAGCAAGGAACAATGAAAATTTTGAAGTTAATACCCCTCAACAATTATTGGAGCAATTGGGGACTTTATTGAATGTAGTACAGATTGTTTTTATAAGCATTGCAGCTATTTCATTGGTTGTCGGAGGCATTGGAATTATGAACTCAATGTTTACTTCTGTCCTGGAGAAAAGAAGGGATATTGGAGTTATGAAATCTATTGGAGCTACGAACAAGCAGGTAATGCTCTTATTCTTGATTGAAGCTGGATTGTTTGGTCTGATTGGTGGGTTTATCGGGATTATTCTTGGCTCTATTGCAGCATATTTTGTAAAAATCATAGCTAGCTTGTTTGGATTTCAATTGCTAAGAATAAGTGTTGATATCGACTTGATATTTTTTAGCATGGCATTTGCTGTTGGCATTGGAATGCTGTCTGGCTTTATACCAGCATACCAGGCTGCTAGATTAAAACCTGTTGAGGCGTTAAGATATGAAAGGTGAAGTATTTGTTTTGGCATTGAGCAGCTTGAAAGAAAGAAAAGTTAGGAATTGGCTTACTATACTTGGTATTATCATAGGGATTGCTGCTATTGTTACATTGGTTTTTGTTGGCAATGGCTTGGAGAACGCAATAAGAGAGCAGTTTTCAAAATTGGGAATTTCTAATATAAGGGTTGCGCCTGGCAATTTAAGGGGTCCGCCAACAGGGACTCTTGGATTTAACAATAGCATAGTTGATTTGGTTGAGGATGTAAAGGCTGTTGAATATGTTAATCCTGCATTGTTGAATTTTGCAACTGTTGAATACAACAATAAAGAAGAAGTTTTAATGACTATTGGGTATGATACAAAATTATCTGACAAGGGCTTTTTGGATGTTGATTTGAAGCTTGAAGAAGGAAGATTTTTCAGGTCTGGTGAGAAAAACGGAATTATAATTGGATGGAAAATAGCACATGATAATTTTAAGAAAGAAATTTTAGCAAGAAGTAACATCAATATAAATAATATACAGTTTAAAGTTATCGGTATTTTTGAAAAAACAGGAACTGACGTGGATGACAGAATATACATGCCATTAGAGGATGCAAGGGAATTGTTCAATAAAAGGGATATTGTAAATGTTTTTGTTGTTAAGGTTAAAGACGGGATTGATGTTGAGGAAGCTGCTGAAGACATTAAAAGGGAACTGCAAAAGCACTATGAAGAAGAGCAGTTTACAGTTTTTACGCCAAAGCAATTGCTATCGCAGCTAAAAAGCATATTGGGTATAGTTACTTTTTTGCTTTCTGGGATTGCTGCTATTTCATTGGTTGTCGGTGGCATTGGAATTATGAACTCAATGTTTACTTCTGTCCTGGAAAGAACCAGGGATATTGGAGTTATGAAATCTATTGGAGCTACGAACAAGCAGATTTTAGTGATGTTTCTTGTTGAATCTGGATTAATTGGATTAATTGGTGGAATTTTGGGAGTTGTTTTGGGAATCAGCATTGCAGAGATAGTTGAAATTATTGCAGCTAATTTTGGTTTTAGCCTGCTTGCTATAACATTAAATTTTAAAATCATTGTTTTTATGCTGCTGTTTTCATTTGGAATTGGCATGATATCTGGGGTTGTTCCAGCTTATCAGGCAGCAAAGCTTAAGCCAGTTGATGCGCTTAGGTATGAGTGATTCTGTAGCAAAGATAATATAAAAATTCTACGAAATTCATGAAATAATTTCTAAAAAGTTATACATAAATTTATAAATAAATTTCTTTTAACTCTTCTTTCACAATTTTCAATTATTCCTTCCTTATAAACTTCATGAATTTTTCAAATGGCAATGTATTAATTATGTTGTTGTTTTCTGACCAGCCTCTTCTTGCTTGAGCTATGCCAAATTCAATGAAATCAAGGTTGTTAGTTGAATGAGAATCTGTGTTTATTATTAGTTTTGCACCATTATCAACAGCAAGCCTTATGTTTGTATCTTTCAAATCAAGCCTTGATGGGTAGGAGTTTATTTCAAGGGCAACCTTGTTTTTCTTTGCTTCTTTTATGATTAAATTTAAATCTAAATCATATGGATTTCTCTGGTTGATTAACCTTCCTGTTGGATGCCCAATAACATTAACATGTTCGTTGTTTATTGCGCTGATTATTCTGCTTGTTGTTTCTTCTTTTGTTCCCTTGAATCTTGAATGTATTGAAGCTATAATTATGTCCAATTCTGATAAGATTTTATTGCTGTAATCCAAAGAGCCGTCTTTTAGAATATCCACTTCAGAGCCCTTTAGGATGTTAATTTTGTTTTTGTATTTCTTTTTTAATATATCAATTTCTGCAAGATGCCTTTTAAGGCCTTTTTCATCAAGTCCGTTTGCCACATAAGAGCTCTTACTGTGGTCTGTTATAGCTATATATTCATAGCCTTTATTTATGGCTGTTTTTATCATTTCTTCTGTTGTATTAATGCCGTCAGACCAAGTTGTATGCAAATGCAGGTCTCCTCTTATTGAATTGTATTTTATTAGGTTGATCGGTTTTTTTAATTCTAGTTCCCCTGTATTTTCCCGCATTTCTGGCTCTATGTAGACTAGGCTTAATTTTGAGTAAATTTCCTGCTCTGTTTTTCCGCAGATGTAATGGTTTTTCCTATTGAATAAGCCATATTCAGAAAGCTTCATGTTCTTTTTCAATGCAAGCTGGCGCATTCTTATATTGTGGTCTTTGCTGCCGGTAAAATATGCCAGAGCTCCGCCGTAACTTTTTTCATTTACAACCCTTAAATCACAGTTTATGCTGTCTTTTAAGATAACAGACGATTTTGTTGAGCCTTTTGCAAGAATTGTTTTGATTTCAGGCAGTTTTGTAAAATAATTCATGACTTTTTCAGGAGATTTGGATGCAATCAAGATGTCAATGTCTTTAATGGTTTCTTTTCTTCTTCTTATCGAGCCAGCTATGTCTATTTTTGTTATTTCTTTTAATTTTTTTAGCTCTTCAACGATTGGATTTGCAATGTTTAATGCTGTGCTAAGCAGAATCCTTTCCCGGCCCTTTTTAACAAGCTCAAGCCCCATTAAAATATCTTCCTCTGATTTTTCGCCAAAGCCTTCAAGGTCTCTTATTTTTCCTTTTCTTGCTGCTTGTTCAAGGTCTGATAAAGACTTAATTTTTAATTTATTGTATAGTTTTGAAACCTTTTTTGGGCCTAATCCTGGAATGTCTAGCATATTGATAACTGATTCTGGAATTGTTTTCTTTAATTTTTCAAGCTCGCTTATTTTTCCTGTTTCAAGGTACTCTGCGATCTTTTTGCCTATTCCAAAACCAACCCCTGAAATTCCTGTTAATCCATTAAGACCCCTTTTATTGTAAATAAGCCCTATGTCCTCTGGCAATGATTCTATTGACCTTGCTGCTCTTCTATAAGCTATTGGCTTCCATTCTATATTTTTGATTTCCAGGACATCAGCGATTTCATTAAGTAAATCAGCTACCTCTTGATTTTTCATCAATAAAAGAAAGAGTTTTTTAATTTAAATTGTTTTCTATTTAAATTTTATTTTTTCTTTATTTCTTATTTCTTGCAGAGTTTTCTTATTATAGAATTTTTGAGCAATACTAAACTAACGTTTGAAATTAACTAAAAAAATAAACAATAGTTTTATTAATTTTTAGTTTATAATATTTATATGCCATTTAAAAAAATGAGTGGAAAAGAATTTGTAAAAAAGATTTTGGCTGGAGAAAGAAATTTTCGTTTTATAAAATTAGAAAAAAATTTCGATTTATATAATTACGAGGGTTTTAATGAACTTCAAGAATATTTAAAAAAGGAAACTTTTATTTCAGGGCCTCTTAATATAGGCTGTTCCGAACTTATTGGATTGAATGCGCCAACGTTATGGATACCGTTTATACAAGGAAGGTATGCAAACCTTAAGAAAGCAAATCTTGAAGGTGCAAAGCTTGCGAGAGCAAATCTAAAGTGTGTAAATCTTTACAAAGCAAATCTCAGATATGCAGATTTTGTTGGATTAGACCTCAAATATCAAGACTACATTAAAGAAGTAGATACTGGTGAGGCTTCATGGTGGGGCAGGAAGCTAGCTTATTACCCCTATCATACTGGTAGTCTGGGACTAGCTTACTATACTAGTGTAGGACTAGCTTATAAAGGGTGTCCAGCAAATCTTGGGGGCAGCTCTGGTCCAGCAGGAGTAAGTAGTCTAGATAATATAGTGCTATCGTCAACATCAGAAAATATAACAATAATGTCGAACCTTAAGAAAGCAAATCTTGAAGGTGCAAAGCTTATGGGGGTGTGTTTTGATAAAGCAAATTTGAAGGGCACAAACCTTAAGAAAGCAAATCTTGAAGGTGCAAGATTTTACAAAGCAAACCTTGCAGGTGCAGATTTCAGGGAAGCAAACCTCGCGGGTGCACATCTTTATGAATCAAATTTTAAGAATGCTAATCTTGATGGGGCAAATCTTGAGGGTACTAAATTTAAACGGCAAACTTATTCGCTATCAAGAACGAAGGATATATCCACTTTAAGATAAAAATTTCTTTTCATGAGAGCCCTTTTGCAAAATAAAAAAATTACAATTTAAAAATTATTGGTCTGTTAAGTTGGCTTCAACTACCTTGTTTGTTTCCAGATCCTTGTAGATTGCTTGCATTGCATTTAATTGCCTGAATATATAAATGCCGTCTTATTCTATTGTACCTACTTGAGGTCAGATTGCTTTCAATGTGTTGTAAGCGCTTGCTTCCTTTGACAAGATTATTGTTGGAGCTGCTTTAATGCCATACTTCTTAACCAAGTCTTGGCCAAGCGAGCTTGAAATGTCAACAGTTTATAATATGGCGGAGCAAGGCTTCTTAGCACATAAGAGCCGTCAGATTCTTTAGTGCCCAGCTTTTCAAGGATTTTGGATGCCTGCTGGTATTCAAAGATATCCTCTGAGAGTATTAATGTTGGAAGAAGCTTTATAGAATATTTTTGGATTAGGTCCTGTGCTTCGTTCATGCTGGATTTTAATTTAATTTCCTCTGTTATCTTTATTAAGTAAATCAGCTACCTCTTGATTTTTCATCAATAAAAGAAAGAGTTTTTTAATTTAAATTGTTTTCTAATCCCTATTTATAAATATTTTTCTATTTAATTGTATATATTGCAAGTTAGTATAATTTAATATGGCTGCTTTTATTCTAAATTCTTATATGATAAAGATAAGTTTAAATTTTGGGTCTAAGAATTATGATATTAATATAGGCAAGGGGATTTTGCAGAAGAGAATTTTTGATAAATCTATACGATATGCGATAATAACAGATTCCAATGTTAGAAAACTATGTGGGGAAAGTTTACAGAACTTACTAAAGAAGCAAGGAGCAGATGTTGCAATGCTTGATTTTCCTGCTGGAGAAGAGTCCAAAACAAGGGAGACCAAGGCATTATTAGAGGATAAATTATTTGAAATGAATTACGATGCGGATTCAATGATAATAGCCCTTGGTGGAGGGGTTGTTGGTGATATAGCTGGTTTTGTTGCTGCAACATACTTAAGAGGTGTTAGTTACATGCAAATTCCAACTACATTATTGGCAATGGTTGACAGTAGCATCGGTGGCAAGGTTGGCATTAATGTAGATAAAGGAGAGAATGTAATAGGGACATTCTACCAGCCGAAGGGTGTAATAATAGATATTGAAACATTAAAGACATTGCCAAGAAAAGAGATGCTGAATGGATTATCCGAAATAATAAAATGTTCAATGGTGAGGAGTTATAATTTTTTTGAATATCTTGAAAAGGGCATTGGAAGAAGCGATGATAATTTTTACCTTTATTCTATTGAAAGATGCTGCAGATTAAAAGCAAGAATAGTTGAGCTTGATGAAAAAGAACTTGAATTTAGAAAAATTTTGAATTATGGCCATATAATTGGGCATGCTATTGAAGCAAATGAGAAATATAAAATATCCCATGGAGAAGCAGTTGCAGTTGGAATGGCTTATGAAGGATTGATTTCATTTCAATTAGGATTGCTAAAAAAAGAAGATCTTGAAAGACAAAATGCGCTTATTAGCAGAGTTGGATTCCCAACTAGGTATGAAGGAGATGTAAGCAAGTTGATTGAGGTAATGAAGCATGATAAAAAAAGAAAAGATAAAAAAATTCATTTCGTTCTGCCAAAAACCATAGGTGAGGTAATTGAAGAAAATGGACATGTTACCTTAGCTGTTGATGAAACACTTGTCAGAGAATGCTTAAATAATTAAATGAATAAATTTGGTATTTTATTTTCATTCTTGAGTTTTAGGAGGCTCGATTATTTTATCTGAGCTTAAATCTTTGTAGATTTCTCCAATGACTTCAATATTTCTGAATACATAGACACCATCAGATTCTACTGTGCCGACCTGGGACCAGATACCATTAAGAACATTGTAAACAGATGCTTCTTCTGACAAAATTATTGTTGGAGCTGCTTTAATGCCATACTTCTTAACCAAGTCTTGGCCAAGCGAGCTTGAAATGTCAACAGTTTCTTCTTTGTAGGGGATTAAGTTAAACCCTGTTAGTATTCTTTTATGTGTAGAAACATTGTAGCAGGTTGTACATGACTTGTCAACAAGCTATAATATGGCGGAGCAAGGCTTCTTAGCACATAAGAGCCGTCAGATTCTTTAGTGCCCAGCTTTTCAAGGATTTTGGATGCCTGCTGGTATTCAAAGACATCCTCTGAGAGTATTAATGTTGGAAGAAGATTTATAGAATATTTTTGGATTAGGTCTTGTGCTTCGTTTTTGCTGGATTTTAATTTAATTTCTTCTGTTATCTTTATTATGGGTTTTAATTGGTCCAAGGCTGTTGTTACATTAAAGCATGATTCGCAATTTGGTGCATTTATTATTGTGGCTGAGACAAGACCCTTTATTTTATTGGAAGCTAAATCAAGATAGGGCGGATTTATTTGGCTTAATATTGAAGCATCATTTGTTTTTGTAAATCCAGGAAGGCTTGCTTTTTCAATTTCACCATTTACTATCAAAGCCGGCAATTTTTGTATATTATATTCTTTAATTAAATCCTTTGCTTCTTTTTCAGAGTAATCCAAGTATGTTTCCTTTGTTATATTTATATTAGACTGTTTTATAACTGGCAATAATTTGTCTGTATCAAAACAATAGCTGCAAGTTTTGTCTCTTATTGAAATAATCTCTATAGCAGCAGGCCTTAATGATTCAAGTGATTTTGCATTTGCTTCTTTTGCTGCTGTATTAATGTCATATGATGTATACAAGCTAAATGCAATAACTATAAGCAGCAAGAAAGCAACGACTGCTATCATCTTATACAATTTTAAAGGAGAAACATGTTTTTTTTCAGCAGGCATTTCTATATTAATACCTTCATGTTTATCATGTTCTTCGTGTTTATGTTCATGATCTTTGTGTTCATGTGTTTCCATTATGAAATGATTTAAATTGGGCTTTATATTAATTTCTGTTATCTTAACTATATAATAACATCTGTAAAATACTTAATGGAAGGCGTTTAGTTATTTTAGTGGGCAAATTTGCTAATCTATTTGCACTTATTCTTAATTATATTCTTAATTATATGGGTCCAGCCAGATTCGAACTGGCGGCCTTCTCGGTGTAAACGAGATGTCATGCCTCTAGACCATGGACCCATGTTGTTTAAAGCTTAAAGTGACATTAAAAAACTTTCTATTTTTTTGTTATAGAGAAGAATAATCCTCTAAAATAATTGTGTCTAAATTTTCTAGGGTTTTAACAGCATATAACTTGCCTCTGCCTATTGCAACAATCTGATCTGCAAGATTTTTTGCTTCGTTTTCAAGGTTAATTCCGATTAATGATATTGTGATGCCTACTGCCGTAGCCATGCTTACAGCATCCAATGTTTCTTTTTCCGGATTCAATCCAAAAGTAGGCATGGCATCTGTGACAAGAATCAAATGCTTTGTTACATTTTCGCTTGGAAACAAATCTATTGCCTTTAGAATAGTCTTGGAAATATTTGTTTCTTTTTTTGCCCTTACTTTTGCTATACTATTTAATAATAACATAAAATCATGAGTCGGATAAACAATGTCTTCAATATCAGAGCCAAAAACCAGCAAGCCTACCCTGTCTTTTTCGTTTATAGCCTTATATGCAAGGGCTATGCCTGCTTTTTTGCAAATATCTATTTTATTGCCCTTCATAGAGCCTGATGCATCCAATGCATAAACTAAATAAATCTGGCCCTTGCTCTCCCTTTTGAATATTTTTAAATCAGATTTTTCAGCTGTTTTATGGTTGCGCCTTATTGAAGTTTTAATGGATTTTTTTAGTGATATGTCACGGTATCTATCGCCTTGCTTGAAGTTTCTTATATTTTCTGTTTCTCCATAGTGGGAATGAGTTTTGTTTATTCTTTCTCCGATTAATCCCTTGGAAACTAAATTATCCAATTCTTCTGTATAAAGGGACAGGGCAGCAAGTTTCAAGCCCTTTTCATTGATTTCAAAATCATTGGACAAGAATTCTTCTTTTTTCAGCTTTTCTAGGTTTTCCCTTATTGTTTTTTTTAATCTTCTTTTTATTTCAGGTATGTTTGGGTTGTCTACCTCGCCGATAAGCTCCCTTAGTAAGCTTTCTCCATATATTTGCTTGGCCATTGCATAATCATCAACAATGTTCTGGAATAAAATGTCTGGGTTAAAACTAAATATCCCTTGGTTAATTGCGTTTCTTATTATCTTGCCCTCTTTTGTATATTCTCCTTTTACAACAGAATTCATTAATTTATCTTCTTCTGTCTGCTTCTTCATCAAGCCAGAGAGCCCTTCTATATAGTTTTTTTTCTCAATGCTAAAGAAAATCACCGCTTTTTTCTTTTTCCTTGTAATCTGATTCTTCAATATATTTGTCAAAAGATTCTTCAAGGAATAAATTTGGTGTTTTTAGGTATTTTATGCTCGGCTTTAACCTTATTCTATGGGATAAAACAGACAATATTGCTGATTTTATGTTATTCAATGCAACTATTTTATTATTTTCTAACAATGCATTGCTTTGCGCTCTTTCGTACAAGCCCAAAGATGCCCTGACTGACGGGGCTCTTTCCAAATCTGAATTCTGCCTTAATGCTCTTATAAAATTTAATGTCAGGTCTAGCAAGTTTTCAGGGAATGTTATTGAATCTATTTTATTGCCTTTTGCTTTGACAATATCTTTTTCTATTGCTGGCGATTCTGGATATTCCATGTAAATGATATCACTCTGGATTCATGGAGCCAATGAAAATGAAATTGGCAGGCAGTTCAACATCATAGCTTCCAATAGTTGCCTTGCCTTCTTCAAGGACTTGGAGCAAAGCGTTTTGCAGCTTTTCAGGGCAGCGGTTTAGCTCGTCAAAAAATAAAACACCCCTGTTGGCTTTAAAGATTTTTCCTGGTGTGAATGCCTCAATGCTTAACGGACCAAACTTCAATGCTTTTATTGGATCAATATCGCCTAGCAAGTCTTCTGCTGTCAAGTCAGGAGATCCCTGAATTCTGATGAATCGCTTTATGCCTGCAAGTTCAATGATTTCTTTTTTTGAGGTTTTGCATTCAGGGCATAATGGATTATCTGGATCACAATGGTACTGGCAGTTGTTTGCTTTGATTGGCTTTAATAATTTAGCTATGTTTTTTGCCAGCGTTGTTTTGCCAATGCCAGGCGGGCCAACTATTATTACATTCCTGTTCATAAGCAAGGCTGATTTAAGCTGCTTTTTTGTTTCATCCTGGCCGAGGATGTCTTCAAATTTTGAACTTATTAAATAATCTGTCATAAGCATTGCATTTACAAACTAGGCTGTAAATATCTTTTATAGATCTTACTAATTCTTCTTTGTTGTCTATTTCTTTTATGGTCTTTGCCTCATCAATCAATTCATTGACTTTATCAACCAATGCATCGAGTTCTTTTATTTTTGGCTCTGTTTCTGGCATGAAATATTCCGGAAACTCATCTTTATCATATCTTTCTTCATACTTTCTAACTTTTCTTAACCTTTCTTCTCTAAAAAGTTCGAAGTTTGCCGGCATTAATCGGATTAATCTAGCAGAAAATTCCATACCTAAATAATCATGTGTTAATCCAGTCTTTTCACATATTTGTAAATAATGGTTATTCTGCTGTATTTTTTTAAAATCTGCCATAGAGCACCATTATCATATAGAGGGGTTTAAATTGTTTTCTGTTGGAATTTATCAAGTGTTCAACGAAATGTTTATAAAGAATGTATAAGTAAAAATGGATTATGGAAGATTATAGTTCTAAGGAAGAAAAATTTTTGGAGGATAAGGAAATACCAGATGAAGTAAAAGAAAAACTAAAGAACTTGAAGAATAACCTTGAAAAGTTTAAGGATGAAGTTCTAAAGAAATACCAGAGGTATGTTATTGGCATTGCCTTGCTGCCGCCAAACAAGGAGGCAAAAAAAGAAGAAAAAGACAAGGTTAGTGTTTTTGTTCTTGTTGATGACTCTGATAATTTAAAGGTTGAGAAGGATTATCCAAGAGAAAAGATTTTTGAGGCCATTGACAAGATTGCCAATGAAGTCAACAAAAATATCTCACCACAAACAATGATGCTATCTGAGTTGAAAGAGTCGTGCTTTGATGGAAAATATG
Source organism: Candidatus Woesearchaeota archaeon (assembly GCA_018303485.1). Taxonomy (GTDB): domain Archaea; phylum Nanobdellota; class Nanobdellia; order SCGC-AAA011-G17; family JACPNG01; genus JAGVYC01. Next base: position 6,282 of record JAGVYC010000010.1, on the reverse strand, counting down.
AAGTGCTGCAGTTAATAGGACTGTCTGCTATAATCTATGATAAGGGCATGCTTGGAGCCTTGAAGGTAAGCGAGATCCACAAGACAATGTCTATAAAGAAGTTTGAGAAATATGTTTTAAGCTATGTTGGTGCTGGCTCTTTGTTTAGAAGCGATTCAAATCCAAATGACATAGATGTTTTTATTGTGATTGATGATACTGATGTCAAGAAAATGTCAAGAGCGGAGTTAAAGGACAAGTTAAGGGCTATTATCCAGAGTATGGGGCAGGAAGCATCACAATTGGCTGGTGTAAAGGCTAGTTTTCATGTCCAAACTTATATATTGACTGATTTCTGGGACAGCATCAAGGATGCAAATCCAGTCATATTCACTTTTTTAAGAGACGGTGTTCCTTTGTATGACCGAGGAGTATTTTTGCCATGGAAATTATTGCTTAAAATGGGAAGAATAAGGCCAAGCCCTGAAGCAATTGACATGAACATGGACATTGGCGAAAGGCTGTTGGAGAGGACAAAGCAGAAATTGTTAAGCGTTGTAGGAGAGGATTTATATTATGCTACATTAAATCCAGCGCAGGCAGCTTTAATGCTTTATGGAATACCGCCAACTACGCCAAAGGAAACTGTTGCATTGATGGATAAGATATTCGTCAAGAAGGAAAAGCTGCTTGAAAGGAAATATATTGATACATTGGAAAAGATAAGGAAATATTACAAAGATGTTGAACATAACAAGATAAAGGAAATAAGCGGCATTGAAATTGACAAGCTGCTAAAGGAAATTGAAGCTTATTTGAAAAGAGTCAAAGTGTTATTCAATGAAATAGAAAAAAGAACAGAAATAAAGAATATAACAGAGATGTACGATGCAGTTATAGCAGTTACAAGAGACGCTTTATATGTTTCTGGATTAAGGGATGTAAACATAAATAGAATGGATAGGTTGTTCAGAGAATATCTTGTAGACAGTGGAAAGATGCCTGATAAATTTCACAGGATATTAAGGCTTGTAATTAAGGTTAAAAGAGACAATGATGAAAAGAAAAAGCCATCGAAGCAGGAAATTGAGATGATAAACAAGGAGGCAAGGAATTACATAAAAACATTGTTTGAATTTATACAAAGGTCAAGGGGTTTAGAACTTGAAAGAGCTAAAGTAAGATTCAAATACGGGCATAATAAATACGGCGAGATATTATTGCTGGATAAGGTTGCATTTATTATAGGGGATTTGGAAAAGAAGGACGATGTTAATATTGCGAATATTGTTAATGGCAGCCTGAAAAACATAAGGAAAAGCTCTATAGAAGAAATGGAAAAGGAATTGAGCAATATTAAAATACCAGCAAGGGCATTTATCAAAGAGCCTTTGTTTGAAGACCTAAAGAAACTTTATGGAAATGATGTTGAGGTTGCTGTGAGCTATTAATTTTTAAAATGAGTCTAACAGATATTATTGTTAACGAGCACCATATAGCTGTTGGCAGTTTTATAGCTGTTAATATGCTGTTTTATGCGCTTAAGGCAGCTGTTTATCCATTTCAAAAGCACAGGGAAGAGCTTAAAAGAGAGGGCATTAATGTGGATTATACATTATTGAGAAATATAACACTATTACCAACACCATTTGATCTGATATATTTTTTATCTTATAAAGCAGCTTCTTATTTTGAAAAAACTGCTGGAAGCATAACCAAAGATAATTCAGAAATATAAATTAGTTGCAGTTTCTTGCCAATAATCATCTGCTGATCATCGCCACATTCTTTTTTTTAAGAAGCCCCTATGGAATGGCATATTATGATGTTGGGGCCTGATAAATTCCACTTGCTTGAATTCAGGGAGTGTTAGTTTATGGATTAACAAAGATCTGTCTTCAAGGACTTTTCTGAAATTATCATGATCATCTTCAGACAGCAATGAAATTACTTTTCCTTCCATGCCTGCTCTTGCTGTTCTTCCTATTCTATGCACATATTCCAGCGAATTTTTAGGCAGGTTGTAATTTATTATCAAATTAACGTTTTTTATGTCTAATCCTCTTGCAGCTACATCACTTGCCACCAAAACATCAAGGTTTCCATTGCGGAATAAGTCCATTATATCTTTCCTTCTGTTTTGTGTCATTCCGCCATGGAGGGCTTGTGATTTTATGCCTTGTTTGTTCAAGTTTTTGTTTATAATGTCAACTATATGCCTAGTGCCGCAGAAAATAATTACCAAGCCCTTTGATTCATGTTTGATCGTATGAACAAGCAAAGAGAATTTGTTATGCTTTTTAATATCATAGTAATGCTGTATGAGCTTGCTTTTGTCCACATAAGTCTGCATCCTGACCTTTTCTGGATTGTTCATGTAATGCCTTGCAATTTCCATTATATCCTGAGGCATTGTTGCACCAAATAGTAATTTTTGGCTGTTTTTTGGAACCCTTGAAACAATTTTTTTAATATCGTCAATGAAACCCATTTCAAACATTTTATCAGCTTCGTCTAGGACAAGGATCTTAATTCTGCTGGTATTAAAAGTATTTCTTGAAAGATGATCTAAAATCCTTCCTGGGGTTCCTACAACAACGTCTGCTTTTCTTAAGTGGTCTATCTGGGGATTTATTGAGACTCCGCCGTAGATTTCAACAACATGAGTCCTTCTGTATTTTGTGAATTTTCTGAATTCTTTTGCAACTTGAATGCAAAGCTCCCTTGTTGGTACAATGACAAACAGCTGAATGCCATTTCCAGGAATAACCTTCTCAAGTGCAGGAAAACCAAATGCAGCTGTTTTTCCAGAGCCAGTAAATGACAGTCCAATTACATCCCTTCCTTGCTGTATCAATGGTATGCATTTCTCTTGTATTTCTGTAAACTCTGAGAAACCTAGTTCAAATATGGCTTTTTCAAACTCTGGTTTTAGCGTTATTCCTTTTATATTCATATTATAATGATTAAATAACGGTTTTTAAATGTTTGCTGTTCTGTGCTGTATGGCATGATTAATGTTTTTACCGCATATCTTTCTAGTTGATAGTATCCTATGAAATGTCTCTTAGCTGCTGGTATTGATTTAAAATTAGATAGAAACCGTTGGCTAAGTCTTATTAGACAAGCTTTAGAAAATGGTTCAGAATCAACCTAGACGCAACACTTTTATTTATCAACATTTATTGCAGCAATATCGCTGTTCTTTCAACTGTTCTTTCAGACTCTAGGACAGAGCCAGCAAGGTGGTGCATTGTTGCGTTGTCGGGACTTTCTAAGTTAATTGATAGTAAAAGTAAGTGATTATTTATTGTTTATAATCCCTTAAATATTTTTCAATAACTTTTTTTGTTCCACCTGTCAGATTTAGGTTACTTCCTGTTTTCCAGAAGGCAATATATTTTATTTCATGTCTCGGTTTCGGATTTCCTTCTGATTCGACAAGGAAAACTTTGGCATAATTTCTTATAGATTTTCCGCCATGAGCATGCCATTTACTACCAACATATCTAAATAAATAAACTATATTTTTGGTTTTTAACCCTGTTTCTTCATAAAGTTCTCTAATGGTTGCTTTTTTTCTGCTTTCCCATTTTTCAGCTCCGCCACCGGGAAGAATAAATCTTTTGCCTCTTCCAGCTACGACTAATATTCCTTTATCGGTATCTACAATTGCTACTCCCTTTCTTCTTTTATCGCTCATTTTTTAGTAAAAAATGTAATTATTTTCTGTAATAATGATTTTGATTGTGTGGTAGTATTAATAATACCCTTTTTTTCAATAATTTTTCTATCAGGATTATGTGTTCCTTTCATAAATTCTTTTAGCAAAGTTTTGCTTCGTCTTGTTATATGTTTGTTTAATGCTTGTCTTCTATTTAATAATTTTCTTTGAAGAAAATCATACTCTCGTAAAATTTTACCACCCTTAAGCAAAGTAACTCTCATAACAATTTGTGTAAAATCGGGAGCAGGTTTATTTTTAATGTAATTTTTTATTGAGTCAAACTCATTTTGATTTAATTTCATAGCCAATGTTGAATGATATCCAAACCTATCTTTTTCTTCTCTTTTGTTATGTGCAGGTAATTTACAATATTCTTTTAATGTTTTAGAAAGATTTATCCTAAAATCATTAAATCTTTCATTTGGTATAATGTTTACAAAAACAACATGATTATTGTCAAATGTTCCAAAACCATTTCCTTTAAATTTCATTAGTCTAGTTTGAGAACAAATTCTTGCAAAGTCAGATATAAGTCTTCCTTCATTATTTGTCTCAATAGGTCCAACCAAAGTTATATGGGGAACATGTTTTCTTTTGCCAACATCAAACTTTCGATTTATGCCGTAAATCATTCCTTTAAGATAAGTTCTTATTCTCTTGGACTGAAATCTAAATTCGATTAAATGGTGTGTCATTTGAACCAACCTTTAAATTTATTATATAATCTCTTTCCTGCTAATATTGGAGAAATAATCTCTAACACAAAACAAAAAACTCCAAACAAAAGGAATATTATTGCCCAATTTGTCAAATCTCTCATTGCATTCCAAAAGGCAAATGAAATAATTCCTGCAATAAAATATTGCCCAGGGATTTTATAGATTGCCATTAAAACTTCAACAACATCTTCTTTTGTATTTTCATTCATTTTGTTAACTTTGAAACAACTTCTTTTTCAACCTCTTTTATGATTTCTTCTTTAGATTTATTACCATCAATAATAATATCTGCGTGTTTTCTTTGTATGTTTTCATATTTCTTTGATTCTGGAATAACTGAATTCATAGTATAGTCAAGTTGGCTAAGATCATTAAATCTTTTTAATCTGCGGTAAAGAAGATTAATATCGGAAACATCTACCCATATTCTCTTATCAAACAATTTGTTTAACTCGGGATTTACAAATAATAAATAACCTTCAACAATTACTACTTTATGTGGCTTAACCTCTCTGTCAAAATTTTCTGTCCATCTATGAGTTGGAATAAAAGCATTTTCACCATTCTTCAAAAGTTTTATAGCTTCTATTAATTTGTCAAATCTTAAAGCCTCTGGTCTTTCCCAATTATCTACCTTAATTTTAAAAAATTTATCTTGATTTATATGTAAGAACTTTCCTTTATATTTTTCTTCAAGTTCTTTAATAACTGTAGACTTGCCAGAACAACTTCTACCACAAACTCCAATAATCACGGGTTTTGGTTTCTTAGAGAATATCCCCATTTTAGAAACCTCAATCAGCGAATATCTCTTTAGGTTTGTATTCCTCTTGAGCTCCTTGATTTGCTTTATTTCCTAAAATAAGATAATTAGCAACTTTAAACCCATGAACCCTTGCTACTATGTTTCTTGGAAATCTTTGAACTCTTTCATTATAATCTCTAACTACTTTATTATATGTTAATCTAAAATCTTGAAGTTTTCTTTCAATTCTGGTTATATTTCCAGAACCCATAATTTGTTGGTATAATTTATCGGCTTTAACTTTTGGATATCTTTCAAATACAGCTTGAATTTTTAGAAAGTTATTTTCTACATCTTCAACAGCCTTAACCTTTTCATTAATAGGAGTATCTTTGCTCCATCTACTTCTTGCTTCTATAGTATCTTTGATAGTCTTATATTCATGAATGCTATATTTCTTAGCAACTTGTGCAAGTGCAGGAAGCATATCAATTCTTCTTTGCATTATAACATCAATTCCTGCAAATTTCTCATCTAATTTATTTCTCCAATAAATAAATTTGTTATAGACTATAATCCATCCTTTTGTTAAAAAGAATAACCCTATTACTCCTAATGCCCCGGCCCCTATCCATATTATTGTTGGTGTTTCCATTTTATTTATACCTCAAAGTAATCTTTATCTTTTAAGTTCTTTGGTTTAATTTCAGCTTTAAAATATTTTACCATTTTCTTAATAGCTTCTTGTTTTGTTTTTAGATTATTCACTAATTTGTATATCTCTACTATCTCGTCTTCTTCTTCGTCTAAGTCTATTTGTATTTTTGTCATTTTTCATTTTATAATTTCATATAACATGGTAGTATATGGTGGTATATAAACTTTTCGGTTATAATTTACTCAATTTTATTAGATCCAACCATCTATTAATCCCTAATTTTAGGTTTGGAATTGAAACTTCGGCAGGAGTTTTGCCATCAAGAGCTAAGTGTTTTCTTACAAAGTTATAATTAATTTCTAAACCCTTCATGATTGCATATGCAGAGTCTAAACATCCATGAAAACCACGCATAATTTTTGTTCTTTCCCTAATTGTATTATGCAATCTTTCA
>JAGVYC010000007.1 GCA_018303485.1 Candidatus Woesearchaeota archaeon | reverse complement strand
AGTTATGCCAGAGATAGAAATTAAGGTCAAAGGTTATAGATGTAATAATTGTGGATATGAATGGCTACCTCGTTCTTCAAAAGAAAAACCATTAATTTGTCCAAAATGTAAATCTGCAAGATGGGATAAAGAACCTAGAAAGAAGAAATAATTTTTTTACTTACTTTAAGTCCCGTAGATGCAACAATGCAGCAAGGTGGAAAGGTTTAAAAATAGTTGATTAAGAATAAAGAGTATGCAAGGCGTAATTGTTAATTTCAGGGGAAGCCACAAGACAAAGTATGACAACCATATGATTGTAAAGGTTAGTGGTTATGATACAAAGGAAAAGGCTGGCAAATTGCTAGAGAAACATGTTACATGGAAAACTAAAAGCGGAAAAGAGATAAAAGGCAAGATAGTCAAAGCACACGGCAATTCTGGAGCTTTAAGAGTAATATTTGAAAGAGGAATGCCAGGACAGTCTATTGGGACAAAGGTAGAGGTTATATGAAATGGCAGGATTAAGAAAAGGCAAATGCTATACAAAGGTTATAAGAGCATATACTAGAAAGAGCAAGTATAAAAAATGGGCTTTTATAAAGGCTATACCTCCGTTGAAATTGGTGAAGTTTGATCAGGGTGATTTGCAAAAGAAATTTGAGAGCGAAGTAAACTTATATTCAAAACAAGACATACAACTAAGGCATAATGCTCTGGAATCTGCAAGACAGGTCATTCATAAGCATCTGGCTGATTTATTGGGAAATAATTATCATTTAAAAGTCAGGCCATATCCACATCATATTTTAAGGGAGCATAAAATGCTTGCTGGCGCTGGTGCAGATAGAATGAGCCCTGGTATGACAATGGCATTTGGCAAGCCTGTTGGTCTTGCAGCACAGGTTAAAAAAGACCAGCCCATTATCACAGTAATGGTGGACACCAAGGATATATTATCTGCTAAAACCGCATTGAACTTTGCTATTGCAAGGCTGCCTGGAAAATATTATATTAATTAGCTAGCTCTTACATAAAACCAAATTTTCCCCTTACAGGAACAAACTGGAACATGCCAAGCCTTTTAACATTATATTTATTGTAGAATAATTTCTTGATTTTTAACATTTCCTGGCTGAATTCTGAGCCTACTGGAGCTACAATAATGCCATTGTCTTTTAATTGCTTGTAAAGTTCTGGTGGTATCTCTGGCAGAGCTGCTGTTACAATAATCTTGTCATATTTGGCGTATTTCTTGCAACCAATTTCATTGTCTTTAGATTTTATTATTTTTATGTTCTTTATTTTTAATTTTTTAATGTTGTTCTTTGCAAATTTTATCAGCTCTGGCATGATTTCTGTTGATACAACAGCCCCTTTAATTCCTATTATCTTGGAGATTAATGCTGCCTGGTATCCAGAGCCAGTTCCTATTTCTAAAATCTTATCATTTTTTTTGAGTTCTAAAGCCTGAGTCATTAACATAACTGTTGTTGGTTGTGAAATTGTCTGGTTTTCCAATATTGGCAGAGGATAGTCATCATAAGCTCGATCTTTATATTCCTTAAGGATAAAATTCTCCCTTGGCAGTTCTTGGAATGCTTTTATTAAAGCCTTGTCTGTTATTATGCTGTTTTTAATCCAATGTTCTATAAGATAATCTTTCTTTTTTTCCAAATCAAGCATATTGCAGAGAGACAATCGTTATTTAAAGGTTTTTTGGTTGTATTATTTTAAAACAAGCAATTGATGTATAATAAACTTTATAAATTATGCAAACAGACTAAACTTGAGGTGATAGAATTTTGCAAAATGTATCTTGGTTCAAAGATTTAACAAAAAATGACTTGGATTTAGCTGGCGGCAAGGCATTGAATTTGGGGATAATGTATAATGCTGGCTTGCCTGTACCTCCTGGTTTTGTTGTTACTGCCTATGCCTTCAAAAGATTCATTGAAGATAATAAGCTGGCAGAAAGAATATATGCTATTCTTGATAATTTAGATGTAGAAAATAGTGCAGCATTGCAGCTGGCGGCAAAGGAAGTTCAGGATTTTATTTTATCAGCTGAGATGCCTAATGACATAAAGAATGAGATTATCGAAGCATATGACAGCCTGAATATAGACTATGATACCTTCAAGAATGCATCAAAGGCAGCATTGGAAATCTTGAAATCCGGGAGAGATTTGCCTTATGTTGCTGTAAGATCTAGTGCAACTTTAGAGGACGCCCCTGGGGCGTCTTTCGCAGGCCAGCAAGAAACATTTTTGAACATAAGAGGGGTTAATAATTTATTGAAGTCTGTTCAGAAATGCTGGGCATCATTGTATACTGCAAGGGCAATTTATTACAGAGTTAAAAATAATTTTGCGCATGAAAAGGTTTACATTGCAGTTGTTGTTCAAAAACAAATACAGAGCAATAAATCCGGTGTTGTATTTACAATAAATCCTGCTACAAATATTGAAGAGGAAATTGTTATTGAAACTGGTTTTGGATTAGGAGAAGCTGTTGTTTCTGGTGCCATAACACCTGACCAGTACATACTGGATAAAAATAATTTAAGGCTGAAAGAAAAAACAATAAACAAGCAGGACTGGCTTTTAACTTTAGACGTTAATCTTGGATATACTGTAAAAAGAAATATTCCTGAAGGGCAGAAAAGAGAGCAGAAATTAAATGATTTTGAAATCAGAAGGCTTGGAGAATTAGCTGTTAAAATAGAAGATTATTATGGCAGTCCGCAAGATATTGAGTATGCTATTGAAGGGCCAAATATTTATATTGTGCAGTCAAGGCCTGTTACAACATTAAAGAAAGTTTCTAATGTCAGGCAAGCAGAAGAAAAATTCACAACAGAGCCAGTTTTGAAGGGCCTTGGCGCATCACCAGGCATAGGAAATGGAAGTGTCAGATTGGTGTTTGGTGTTGATGACTTGCCTAAAATACAAAAGGGGGATGTACTTGTTGCTAGCCAGACAAATCCTGATTATGTTGTTGCTATGAAAAAGGCTATTGCTATTGTAACTGATGAAGGAGGGATTACATCCCACGCGTCAATAGTAAGCAGGGAATTAGGGATAGCCTGCGTTGTTGGAGCAATAAATGCAACAAAACTGCTGAAGAATGGTGATTTTGTAACTGTTGATGGCTATTCTGGAAAAGTATACAAAGGGGAAGTTGCTATAAAGCCCCCTGAAATTGAAAAAGAGAAATATGAAAAATTCGGCAATGTTGAAACTATTACAGAAATAAAAGTAAATATTGACATGCCTGATTATGCTGAAAAAGCAGCTTCTACTGACAATGATGGCATTGGCCTGCTGAGACTGGAGATGATGATAGCAAGCAACAATGTGCATCCAATGAAGTACATAAGAGAAGGAAGGGATAATGAATACATCAGTATGCTGGTTGACAATATTGGCAAGATAGCGAGTTTTTTTAAGAACAAGCCAATATGGGTTAGAACATCTGATTTTAGGACTGATGAATATGTTGATTTAGAAGGTGGTGAAGAAGAGCCCAAAGAAAGCAACCCAATGATAGGCTGGCACGGCATAAGAAGAAGCTTAGATGATATTAGTTTGTTAAAGGCTGAATTTAGCGCCATTAAGTTATTGCATGATCAGGGCCATACAAATATTGGCGTTATGCTGCCGTTTGTCATAAATGTTGAAGAGATTAAAAAAGCAAAAGAGATCATGCAGGAAATCGGCTTAGACCCTTGCGAGAACATTGATTTCGGAGTCATGATTGAAACTCCTGCTGCATGCCAGATTATAAGGGAGATATGCGATGAAGGCATTGATTTTGTTTCTTTTGGCACTAATGATTTAACTCAGCTGACTTTGGGAATTGACAGGAATAATAGGCATATAGCAAAGCTGTTTAATGAAAAACACCCCGCTGTGCTTAGGCTTATCAAAGAGGTCATAAAGACGTGCAAAGAGTATAATGTTGAGACAAGCATTTGCGGCCAGGCAGGAAGCGATGAAGAGATGGTTGAGTACTTGGTAAAAATAGGCATAGATTCAGTGTCAGCAAACATAGATGCTGTTGACAAGATAAGGCATGTTGTTGCAAGAACTGAGAGAAAACTTCTTCTTGGCGTTGCGAGAAAGGATTATATTTGATGCATTAGAACATGTTTTGATAAATTGGCTCCAGGCAAAATTTATCTTTTTTTAAATAAGAAATTAAAAAAGCCCTTCCGAAAGCTTTATAAATAACTATTACTACCTTAAAGTAACAAAATACTAACATATTAACAAAAGACAAGGGAGGAAAAACAAGAATGATAAAATTAGAAGAAATAGTCAACTTAAACAAATTACATGGTTTAAATAGATGTTTAAAAGATTATGAAACTGGTTTAAAAGAATCAGATACAGGCGTTATGAGGGATGTTTCTAAAGTAGTTGCTAAAATAACAGATTATGTGCCTGAATTATTCATAAATGCACCATCTCCGCAATCATGGAGAGAATCAAGGGATACATGGGTAGATAATAATGAAAAGAATATTGACAAAGAACTAGAGGCTGCAAAATGCGAATTGCTAACATTTTATGCAAATAAAACAAACAAAGCAATAGAAGAAATAATAGAAAAGGTAAAGGAAGATATAAGCAAGAAGTTTAAAGGCAAAGTGCCTGATGATGTTATACAAGAGAGCATAAAGGTTAATGTCTACGAAAATTTGCTGCCAATTTTATCGGAATTTGAATTAAGCCAAGAATATTTAAATAGCAAAGATGCTGATAAGGATTTAGTGGAAGGCTATAATGCATACAAAAAACTTGCTAAGTCTAAGCCGGCAGAAAGATCTGAAATGATAGCTGATGCAATGATAAAGATGCGCGGAATGCCAGCATATGCAAAGGACATAGTAAGGGACTGGAATAGGTATGGTGGGGAATTATTGGACATAAATTCAAGATTGCTGTCAAAGGGTTTATTGAACAATGACTTGAAACTTGACAAAGACAAATTTGACAAAGCATTTGGAACAAGAGACAATTATGCAATGGTCGCAGCAATGTATGCTAATAGCAGAGCTGGAAAAAAGAAATAATTTTTTTATTAAAATGGACAAAGTCAAAGAGCTATACAATCAATATATCGGGAAGGGGTGGGTTAGACTTATTACAAATAATGGAAATTTGATTGGCAAGATTAAGGATGCTAATTTTGAAAGAGTATTATTAAGCCCACAAATTATTAGAGAAACAGTTGGCATAAAACCAGATGATAATGAAGTAAGGCTTGAAGAAAAAATACCTACTCTAATAACAAGTGGGATTACTGGAATTGAGCCATTAAGCGAAAATTATATTTTAAGATTATTAGAAACTTATCCTGTAAAGGATTTAAAAAAAAGATGATTTAAATGAAGACGGGCAATTGGAGCTTTTCTAAATTAACTTTTTAACCAAAGCAGCCATTTCACCAACGAATTTATCTGAACGCTCTCGCAGCATGCCGATTTCTTTGCTGGTTATGTTTATTACTTCACCATGGCTTACGTAATGCGATAATGCAAACATCTCTTTGTACCAGTCAACGAATTTTTGGTCCAGCAGGCCTTTTTTTACAAAATGCTCCTTAAGCATAGCTGCTATATGCTCTGGGCTGGGAGGTGTTTTCTTTGCTGCCATTAATGCTGCATGCGATGAATCAACCATTGCCCAGTAAAATGATTCTATGGCTGACAACAATGAAAATTTAGCCCTTGACAAGTGTATTGGGGCTCGATTCAAAGCATTGTATATTGCTTCTGGTGTTGGCCTTATCCTGCCTTGCGCAAGCAAGATTTTTAATGGGCTGAAAAAACCGCCAAAATCAATTAATGCTATGCCATATCTTATCACATTAATTATTACTGGTTCGCCTCTCAGCATCTGGTCGTAGAAAACAGATAGAGTTACTGTATTAATATGGAGTTTTTTTGAATATTTTAATGAAGCTACTAATTTTGAAAGCTCTTCCCTGTACCATGCTATTAATTCTTCATCCCATTTTATAGTGCAGTCATCAATGATTATTATGAGATCTATATCGCTTAAATCTGTTGCCTTTCCTGTTGGTGTTGAGCCAAAGAGGACTATTGATTTTATTACTTTGTCAAATTTTTTATATACTTTAGTTGCAAAATCATAAGAAATGTCATAATCTTTCCTGCTTAAATTTTTCAATTAATTATCACCCCTGATTTTTATCAATATTTTATCAATATACTGGATTATATATCTTGTGGTCTTCAAGTATTTGGAGTTCCTGCAAACCTTGATTTTTCTCCAGGAAACTGGCCGCCAAGTTCCCTAGGCACTGATGCAAAACCACCGCCATAAACATCCCTGAAATGTACTTCTGGATAAATATTGCCAAGGCCAATTCCATAAGCTCCTTGAGTGTCTCTTATCTGATACCATGATGGGGTTGCTTTCATTGTGTATAATGGAGAGGAAAATGCTTCCAATGCATACAGGTGGGGGTTTTCCTTGAAATGCTGCACAAAAGCACCTGATTCAATTATTACCCTGCCTTTTGCTTCATCGCCTTCAAATTTAAATCCTGCTCTTTTAAGAATATCAAGCTGCTGTGCTATTGGCGAGTTGCCCATTCCAGGAGGAAGATGAGCATCTGAAAATCCAAAGTTGTCTGTTATGTGCAATTGTTTAACATAAGGCGCTATTGTTTTCGTCTGTTTTAATATTTCCTCTTCTGAATATCCTTTTCTTCTTAGGAAATTTATATGGCCAACATCCCATGTGACGCCTATCAGTTTTTCAGCTGTTGCTCTTGCTTCTGATTTTGAAATTCCTTTTTCTGATGCAAGCTTTTCAGCAAACATGCTTCTGCTTTTTTCTATTGTATTTCTTAAGTCATCTGCATTTCCCAAGGTCAAGTCCTGCTGGTAATTTTCAAGCGTTATCATAGGGGTATGCTCTCCGAATTTTTTAAATGCTGCAAAAGCTGAGTTTGCCACTGTTTCAGATGTTTTTTCCAAAGCTAGTTTGTTTGTTGGAACCCATGTGTCTGGTGTTGGCAATACATTTACATAATTAATCAATCTTTTGCTTGTCTCTTCTTTGCTATTCTCAAGATTTTTGTATTCTTCTTGTATATGAGACATCTTTTCTTCATTTCTTGCTTTTCTAGCCCTTTCAAATTCATCTATTAAACCCTTTTCTTTATCATAGAAATCTTTTATTGGTTCAAATTGCTCTTTTAATTTTTCTCTTGTTTGTTTATACTCTTCAGGATTTGAATATTTCTTTGATTTGTTGTACATTTCATTTATTGCTGTTTCTATGTGGGAATTAATCTCTATAATATGCCCTTGCATAATAGCAGAAGCATTTCTTAACCTGCTTAATTCTACCTTTTCTTCATAGCTTAAAATTTCTTGCTTGTTCTTAACCTCTAGAAATTCATATTTTTGGGCATTATTTGCAAGCATAGTTTCTCTTTCTTCTTTTTGCTTTTGCAATTCAAATATTCTTAGCTTTTCTTTGTCCCATTCTGTCTGGTTAAAACTCTCCAATCTTTTTTCAGGTGTATATATTACCTTGCCGCGGGGCGTATCTTTAATTTCATACCTCAACAGTGAGAGATCGCCTGTTTCTACATTAACAATACCCATTGCTTCTTTGATTTCACCTTGCTCGATTCTTCTCAATTCATCTTCTTTTAAACGCCCGCTTTTCATTTCTCTCTCTAATAGTTCTTTTACTTCTTTTTCATTAAGATCTTTTTTTTCTTCAGCAGTTGCTTTTTTCCAGATCTCTCCTGGAATTGAAGTATTAATATGGAAGTTAATCTGAGTGTTGCCTTCTGGGTTTAGATCATGAGCCCTGTCTATGAAATAATTTAATTGCTCTTCTGTTTGCTTTCTTAGTTCTTTATCATACTTGTTTTGAGAGAATCCTGCCAAATCTACAACAGGGCCATGCAGTGATGCTGTTGCATTGGATAATTTTGCAAGCCTGTTTATTTCCTTGAAATGCTCTTTTGGAATCTGCTCAAAAACCTCTGGATTTATTGGAGCTAAATCAACCCCTGAAACACCAGCATTTAACCTTGCATTTACCTCTGCTAGTTGGTTTGCTGTCTGGATGCTTGTTGGTGCTGACAAAGAGCCCTGGGGTATATAGAACTTAGAATCAAATATGCTTTTGTACGGCTCGGAATTGTAATAGTTCATTGGATTCTGGCTACGTATGCATCTTTTTCTTTTCTTTCTTTAAGGTCTGAAATTATCCTCTTTTCATAAGACATTATTCTTTCTTCAGACCATGAGGGGTTTATGCTTCTTAATTTTTCCCTTAGTGTATCAAGCTGGTCTGTTGTTGGTGATTTATTTGATGTTAATATGCCCTCCTTTATAAAAGTATCTTCAAGTTCCCTAAATTTACTTTGGACAGCAAGTTCATACATTGATGTTGTGCTTAGCTTGTAATCTCCGCCTGTTGAAACAGAATATGATGCATGGCTTGAATACGGCTTTTCTATCTTGTTTTTATCAGGCATTTCCTGCTGGACTGTTTGTTGTTTGGGTGTTAAATTTCTCTGGTATTTTATTTCCCTGAAAATTTCTGATATGCTTTCGTTAATAACAGGCTGCTTTGATACATCCTCTTTCTTGGTGTCTTCTTTTGATGCAAGCTCTTCTTCAAGTGTTTTTTTTGTCTTGAGTTCATTTAATAATTTTGCAATAGCTTCTTTTACCTTTTTGTTCTTTACACTCTTTATTTGTTCTTCCAAGTATTTCAATTTGCTGTTCTTGTCCTTTAGCTTATCCAGGATTTTTTTAATGTCCATTGGTACATCCATGTCAAAGAATAAGCTAATCTGGTTTATTAACTTTTTTGAAGAGATTTAGTGGAATTTTATT
>JAGVYC010000009.1 GCA_018303485.1 Candidatus Woesearchaeota archaeon | reverse complement strand
GCAGCATTCATCTTGCTTTCAGATTCAATAATAAATCTGTTTTTCTCAGCAGTCAATGCAACAGATTCAGCAACAATATTCATGTCTTCCATTGCTTCATCGAAAACATAAGAAGGCATTTCTACTTTTGCAGGAAATTTTAGCTCAGGTATCTTTTGCTCCTTATGCTCGCTGTCCAACAAAGCTATATGAAAAGTCCTTGAGCTCTCGCCTCTTGCCTTTACAACCAGTTTGCCCTTGTTTTCATCAAGCTCTAATTGCACAGTATCAGTTGGCTTTATTCTTCTCAGTATCTGATTCAGGCTATCAAGATTTATGCATAATGTTTTTTCCTTGCTGACTTCATATTCAACAAAAGCAGGGCTCAGCATATTGAAAACAACCATTGCAACATTGGCAGGATCCATTGCTATTATCTCAAGCATGTTCTTGTCTACTCTGATGTGAACCTCATTTACAAGCGCAGATATCGTAGAAATGCTGTCCTTGAATAGCTTGGGCTCTGCTAATACTAATTTCATACAAAATAAAATATTAAATCATTTATATTGTTTTCTGTGGTAAAACTCCTATTTCCATGCGCAGTCAATCAAAACAAAAGCCGAGCCCGTCAATAATATCAGTTTGTACAATCCCAAAGGCACTGTTATTGATGGTACATAAGCCAAAGTAATGAATCTTAACTCCAGAACCAATGGCAGCAGTCCAAGCAATAAAAGAAGTGTAGCCATGCTCATCAAGTAAATCTTCAATGTCTTGTTTTCAACACCATAAAAAGAATAAATCAAAAACGAGCCAAGGGTTATCATTAAAATATTTAGAACAATTTTGTTGAAAATGAAATCTATATTCAATGCCCTGTCAAAAAAAAATACTAAGCTTATGATAATGAAAATTATTCCAATAATAACCTTCAAAGGCCTCTTTTTCATGAACATTCAATGTAAATGGAATTTTAAATAGCTTTCTATAATGCCCTCTCTTTCATCATGCCAATCATTTTCTTGTAAAGCTCGTAATTAATGTTGCTTAAATCTTGTATTATATCAGCTTGTACTTGCAATCCTTCTTGATATGGTATTACCCTCCCAAAGACTCGGACATATTTTGCATCAGGCACATTCATCTGGTCAAAAAAAATAGCAATCTTTGAACTGCCATCATCAATAACAACAGAATTCTCTTCCTTGCTTATTATTACGCCGCTTATAGCAACCTTCTTGTCATTTTCATTGACATCCTTTATCAGCTTTTCAGAATATGTATCATTCATCTTTTAGGTATAGCTTCTCCACCTGTGCTGGCATTTTACGCATTCAAAAAATCTTGTTTCTGCCTCATCGCCTGCCCTTGTCTGCAATGTCCAGTAATATGCCAGTTTATTCTTGCACTTGGGGCATTCTTCCTTTACCTTTGGCAATGTTTCAAGTTTCTGCCCAATAATCTCTATCTTACCCTTCTTTTCAACCTTTTCTTTTACAACAAAATTCTGTTTGTTCTTTATTTTATAGCCGCAAGAACATGACTGCATCTTTCCTGATTCCATTCTCTTTGGAACCAATATTGCACCACATTTAGGACAAAACTGCATTTTTTAACCACCTATTCCTATAAGCCTTAACAATTCAATGAACATTATCTTTACATAGCCGACATATGGTACTCTTAAAACAGCCCTTCCAACAATCCTTGTTTCATCAATGCTTAATTCATCAGGCCCTGAATCTGCATTATGGTCGCCCTTTGTTCTAAATTTAGGCCCATTATCATATTTCTTTGTCAAAACAACCCTGTGAATTATCGGCTCTGGCTTGTAAGACTTAAATAAAATTACATCCCCAATTTTTATGTCTTTCGGTTTTGTGCCAAATACAACCATCACATCCCCCTTGTTAAATCCATCCTTGAATCTAAAAGTGCTAAATTGCTCCTTGCTTATGTTTAAATCTAAATACCTATTTCCGCATATATTCCAGTAAGAATCAAAATTAATGTCATTTTTCTCATTAAAGACATTGCCGCATACAACATAATTTCCATTGTCCCCTGCTAATCCATGCTCCATGCTGCCTGAAACAACAGCAACAACAGGGTATTTCGTATCAAAGATAAGCCCTAATCCTGGATATATTATGAATTTAACCAGAATAAACGCAATTAGTACGCTAACAATCCATGAGGCTAAAGAATCTTCATGCCATACAAATTGCCAGAATCTTTTCAAATATTGCTGTATATTTCCTTGCATGTCTGATATAGCAACAAATATAAATTTAAAAAGTTTTGTTTTATTGATGTATGACGTAATAATAATAGGTTCTGGCTGTTCTGGATATGCAGCAGCAATGTATTCTGGCAGATTAAGCCTTAAAACACTGCTTATTGGATACGAAGATGGTGGTACAATAACCCTAACGAATGTTGTTGAAAATTACCCTGGCTTTAAAAAATTAACAGGCCTAAAACTTGCAGGCAAAATAAAAGAGCATGCGCTTGAATACAAAAAATTTGTTGAGTTTAAGCAGGCTAATGTTACAGGTATAAAAAAGCATGGCTCTTGCTTTACAGTAACTGCTGAAAAAAAGAATTATACTGCAAAAACAATTATTCTTGCTACAGGCGCTAGACATAAAGAGCTAAATATACCTGGCGAAATGGGTTTCAAAAATCAGGGTGTTCACTCATGCGCGTTATGCGATGGAGTCTTTTACAAGAACAAGATAGTTGCTGTTGTTGGCGGTTCTGATTCAGCAGCAAAGGAAGCAATGCTATTAACACAATGGGCAAAAAAAGTCTACATTATATACAGGGGGGATCAAATACACCCGGAGCCAATAAACATGGACAGAATTAAAGGGCTGATTAAAAAAAATAAAATAGAAATAATAAATAATACAAATCTAAAAGCAATAAAGGGAAATAAGTTTGTTACCCGTGTTATCCTTGACAAGCCTTACAAAAACAGCAAGGAATTTAACCTCGATGCAGTTTTCATTGAAATTGGGGCTGTTCCACAATCAGACCTGGCAAAAAAATTAGGCGTTAAGCTGAATGAAAAATATGAAATCATAATCAACAGGGAATCAAAGACCAACATTCCTGGATTCTTCGCAGCAGGCGATGTTGTTGATACAAAATTCAAGCAGGCCATAACAGGTGTTGCAGAGGCAGTATCAGCAGCTTATTCAGCATACCAGCACATTGGCAGCAACAAATTCTTTGCTTGCAACGATGAAGAAAATAATTAACTAAAGCCTTCATTAAACGCATTTAAGAATTCCTTGTTCTTTTTCTTTATGTTCTCTATAGCAATGTTTAATGCCTTTAAAACATCCTTCTTGGAATGAAAAACAAAAACAACCTCATTTTTCAGGCTATGCCCCATGTTATAGCCGGCAATTTCTGTATCCTTGTCTTCCCACAATTCTTTCCTTAGCAAGTTGCAGAAAGTATCATCCTCTCCGCTAATCTTGAATCTTATCTTATTTTTGTCCTTCTCAAGAATTTCCAGTTCCATAAGCCATTTGTTAAAAGAATATTTTTTAAACCTTTCTATTGGCTGTTTTAACAATCTTCCAGAAACCAACGTCAACGAAATAATTCTTCTTTGTGTGAAAATGAAATATTGCTTTTAGCGGAAATCCCATCTTGTATACGCTTGCCACCTTGAAGCCATTGTCCCTTGCAAAGCTATCTATAAAATTCTTGCTCTCAATCTTGTGAAAGCTGTATATAATTGGTGCTATATTCATAGCAACCTGCAAAAAAGATTTGTCAATATGCGGCTTCTGCACCCCAAAAGGTGGATTTTGTATTAACACATCCGATTTGCCTTTATATCTGATAATATCTCTGTTCACAAAATTTGCATTAAACCTTTTCCTAAGTGACTCCTCAATGTATTTCTTGTTTTCCTTTGCTGTTTTCAATGCATCCTTATCAGCGTCAACAAATATTACCCTTTTTGCTTCTAGAATTAACGCGCCGATTCCAAATATCCCTGTTCCGCTGCCCAAATCAGTTATGGTCTTGCCAACTACATTTCCATCCATGTACACCTGCCATAATGCATTTGCAGCAAGTTCAGAAGGAGTTTGATACTGCTCGTATTCCGCTTTGGGCTTTTCAAAACTTCTTATTTTCGCTAATAGCATGGCAAGTTCCTTTTTATTCATTTTTTCAGCTTCACCAAATCACCAATTGTCAAAGTATTGTCCCTAAAATTAACCCTTATATGCTCATTGCCTCCATTATGGTCTGCTACTAATTTTATCCTCAAAAACTGCTCAAGCTTCTTTGCTGTTTTCATCTGTGGCATCATCTGGCCTGATTCAATTTTATGTATTATAGATTCCTTTTCAGCTATTGCCTTAGCCAAGTCCTCTTGAGTCATTTGCCTTTTCTCTCTCGCTTTTTTTACAATATCACCATAATCTTCCACTATCATATCTTTTTCTTTAATGTCTTCATGCTTGATTGCAGCAGGCTTTTTTATTTCTTCCTCTTCTCTAACTTCTTTTTTTCCAAGCACTTTCCCAAATCTCGAGCAATCCCTGCATACAGCTAACTCTATTGATTCTATTATTGCGTCATAAAGTTCAGACTCCCTGCCGCATAGCTCACAGTTCATTGTAAATTCTTAGATAATATGAATGTAAAATATTTAAATCTAGCGATACCATTAATTGTGGCAGTTTTCTAAAAAAGGAAGCAAAAGGTTTATATTGCATCTGGCTATGCAATAACTAAATTAAAGGGAAGAAAATGCAGTTTGGTCATATACTATTTTATGTAACAACCTACTTTAGTTTGTTCTCTGCTTTGCTAATGATATCAACATTATTTGAAAATAAAAAGAAATTAATCAATCCACCTGCAACAAAATATCCGGCAATAACACTAATAGTTCCTGCATATAATGAAGAAAAAAGCATCGCGCTTACAATACGCTCTTTATTGGATTTAGATTATCCAAAAGGCAAGCTGGATATAATAGTTGTAGATGATGGCAGCACAGACAAAACATATCAAATATCTTCTGGATTCTCTTCAAGTAATGTAAAAGTTTACAAAAAAGCAAACGGCGGGAAGGCATCAGCGCTTAATTTTGCCATCAAAGAATGCAAAACAAAATTTGTTGGTGCATTGGACGCAGATTCTTTTGTAGAAAGAGATTCTTTAAAAAAGATGATGGGCTATTTTGAAAATCCTAATGTTATGGCTGTTACCCCCTCTTTAAAAGTTTATGATCCAAAAACACTGCTCCAAAAAATACAACGCATAGAATACCTGACAGGCATATTTCTAAGAAAAGTATTCTCCTTTTTAGGCAGTATCCACGTTACACCCGGGCCATTTTCACTCTACAGGAAGAGTTTCTTTAAAGAATTTGGCGGTTATGATGAGAGCACACTTACAGAAGACATAGAGATTGCATTAAGGATACAAAGCAATAACTTTGCCATTGAAAATTCAGCTGATGCCATAGTTTATACATTAGGTCCAGATAATTTCAGTAATTTATTTAAACAAAGAATTAGGTGGTATCTCGGCTTTTTAGATAATGTAATAAAATACAAGCACTTGTTTAATCCAAAATATGGAAACCTGGGTGTCTTTATTTTGCCAGCCTCATTTTTTTCAGTTTTTTTGGCCTTGGCATCTTTTTTTTATGCATCAATTAAGTATGGAAAGGCCTTGCTAAACTATCTGTTTAAGCTCAACTCAATAAACTATGATATAATTAAAATGATTGATTTTAAGTTGGATGTATTTTATTTAAACACCACTAATATCATATTCATGTCTGTATTTTTATTATCTCTTGGCATTTTCATCCTTTACATCGCAAGAAAAATATCAAATGATCCGGCAAAAATTAGGTTTTTTTACTTCTTTTATTTAGCCTTTTATTGGATGTTATTCAGCATATGGTGGTCAACAGTTTTTATCTACAAAATTATCGGAAAACGTATAAGCTGGGAGCATAAATCCAACTAAAATGGAAAATAGAAGTTTGTCTAAAAGCAAATATTTTGCTGTCTTCGCCACAACTACTTTAATATTTACAATCGGCATTCTAGTTGGAAATTATTTTAGCAATCAGAAATTATCAAATTTAGGCGAACTTCAGAATGATTTAAGGATAGAATTAGCCAGCATAGAAACAGGGTATGAATTGTTAAAAGAACACCCTTGCAGTAACCTTAAAAATGTGCCTCAGACAGAACAGCTCTATGACCTTGCGAAAAAATTAAGCTACATGGAAGAAAAGCTTGGTAAAAAAGACGAAAACGTTTTGCAGCTTAAAGAATATTACTCTTTGCTCGAAATAAAACATTGGCTTTTCCTCAAGAAGTATAAAGATATGTGTTATGTAAATATAACAGATGTATTATACTTTTATTCAAATTTAGGTAATTGCCCGAATTGTGAAAAGCAGGGTTACGTATTGTCTTACCTTCAGAATAAGTATAATGATGTTTACATTTATTCTTTTGATGTAAATTTTGATAATGGGGCATTAAACATCATCAAAAATATGTATTCCATTGGCACAGAAATGCCTGTTCTAATCATAAATGAAGTAGCATATCATGGCTTCAAAGATTCTGATGGTATAGAAAAGATTATATTGGAAAAAGATTAAAGATCAATATGTATTACCTCACAACCTTCCATATCTCTACATAGTTATTATAATATTCTCTCTTAAATTTCTTTGATGTGCTTAATAAAAACAATAAACCTTCATCTTCTTCTTTCCACACTTGTCCATTTTTCATTGCATTGTCAATCCATATATATCTAATGTTATATTTTTCTGTTATTTTCATTGCCTCCCCTATATTCCTAGTATAAAACAATGTATTGCTGTCATAATACCTGTCATTTACATTTGGAGCGTAAAAAAAGCTTTCATCCATTACATTATTTCTTCTCCCAAAATAATTAATCCAATAGCCCTTTGTATAATATGAAAACACAACTGCATTTTCCTTAGATTCTTGTTTAATAAAATCAAAACTTTCTATTATTTCTTTATTTGGCAGTGCATCGGACAAGAATCCTATGTAAAATACAAGCGATGATATTAGCCCTATTACCAGCAGCATCCCTATTATTATGTTGATTGTTACATTCTCCCATTTGCCGTATATCAGCCTTACAACGCCCTTGGCAACAAGGAAAGCTGCGATAAAATTCAAGTACATCAATGCTTTAACCTCAAAAAATGATATTACTAAAAGCAAAAACACAACAACATAAATGGCTAGATGCCTGTATTTTTCATCCCATAGCTGCCTTAATCCAAACAAGGCAAGCAGTATTGCAAACATGCTTAATCCTGTCTCGCTCCCGAATTCAGCTATAAAAGTTTGTATCCTAAAATTTACTCCTTCTGGAAGCATGGTAAATTCTAAAAACTCAGGCAGCCCTAATTTCAAAATAGGTATTAAAAACATTGCCAAAATCAAGATTAAATACAATCCCTTGTAATTTTTTGATTTTATTAGATAAATGCTCAGCAAAGCTAATGATATTAAAAAGGGTGTAAGCCCAAAAAACAATGTCAGGGAAAAAACCATATATGCTATTAGTTTTTTATTGTATAACAACAGCATAAAAGCAGCGAGCAGCAATACAATGGGCATTATATAAACATTGGATACAGTTGACATATAAATAAACGGTGGTGATATTATCAAGAATATGCTTGCTAAGATGGCTGTAAACCCATCTGCTTCAAGTTTTTTAAGTACAAAATAAAACAATACCAAGGCTATCAATCCAAAAAAAATAGGCATGATTCTAGATACCAATATCAAATCCGAGCCTATTATTTTGCTTGCTATGCTCAAAACTAAAGGGTACGCATTAAATATCAGAAATCTTCCGCCATAGCTTAATCCATCATAATTGCTTATTGGGCTTTCAGCAATCCTTGCATAATTATATGCCTCTCTGCCCATTAGTGAGAGTTCATTATCCCTAAGTATGTATGGCATTAATAATATTGCAAGTGCAAATACAACTAAAGGCACTAATATTTTCAATTCAGCATATAATTTCAATAATTTCTCCGTATTCATTTTGAAATACCTTTTCAAAGCATTTTTCATCCATTCCATATTTTAACATTTCAATCCCATATTCTTTCTTTGTCTTTTCTGACAAATAAATGTAATCAACATCATATTTTGTTATTAATTCCAGTGCTTTAACCTCAGATTCCAGTGTAAACAAACTGCTCGCTTCTTCTACAACAGAATCAACATTTTTAACAAGCAAAAAGTTTGTATCAAAAACGCTTTTTCTTTCTGCAATCCCTGTTGCAAGATTTCCCTCATCCAAATCAGTTAGTATAGTCGCGCTTAAAGCAGTGTTTTCTTTCATCCATAAAAAGGGGGCTATTTCTTCGTCTTTTATTGTATTATCAATTACATTAGCAGTGCCAAGCATGGAAGGCACTACAAGGGTCAATACTATAAATAAGAGCATAGAAACTTTAATGGCTTTTAAATATTTTGAGAGTTTTGTAAGATCAATGTATTTTAGAAATTTTTCAAACGCCACTGCAGAGATTACTGACAATGCTATGCCTAAGAATATCAAACCTATTGAAAAGTTTAGCAGTTTTAAAGTAACTAATAATATGCTGGTTATGCATATGGCGATTAAAACCAAGACGTCTTTATTTCTATTCCTTAACGAAAAATATACCCCGATAATTCCGGCTATTAATGGAACAATGCCTATGTTCAATATAAGGTCAAGTATATTAATATCTTTGAAAAACTCTGATAAAACTATATGTGGTATATTCTGCCATATAACACCCAAGCCGATCTGGGTAAATGCATCTTTGTAGATTATAAAGTTAAACAAAAAAGTAACAATTATGTAAAAAAGTACTGCCTCCTTTTTAACCCCGCTTATTTCAATATTTTCCACATAACCCAAAATCAGATACATAATCAGGGATATTGCCAAAAGAAATGATATCGGATGCATCAATGGCAGCAAAAACGACAACAATATGAACAATATTAAATAGTG
>JAGVYC010000018.1 GCA_018303485.1 Candidatus Woesearchaeota archaeon | reverse complement strand
CAACCCTAGATTCTTCATTACATCTCTCTTGTCAAATTCCTTCATATCTTCTGGCATCTGTCCAGTTCCCAAGAACATTATTGGCCTATGGGTTACATAAGATATAGAAACTATTGCCCCGCCCTTTTCATCAACATCTGCCTTTGTCAATATTATTCCATCAATTCCAACAGTATTATTAAATTCTTCAGATTGCAATATGACATCCCCTCCAGTAATAGCCTCTCCAACAAATATTTTCAAATCAGGCTTTGTAACTCTTACTATTTTTTCCATCTCCCTCATTAAATTCTGATTGCTGTGCTGTCTTCCAGCAGTATCTACCAACAAAACATCTATGTTATGGGCCTTGCAGTATTTTATCCCATCAAAAGCAACAGAAGCAGCATCGCCCCCATAGTCGTGCGCTATTACCTTAACATTGAGCCTAGTGCCCCATTCCTTAATCTGCTCTATTGATGCTGCTCTAAACGTATCAGCTGCAGCCAGCACAACAGATTGTTTATGCTCTTTTAAGTAATGTGCAATCTTTGCTATGCTTGTTGTTTTTCCAGAACCATTCTGTCCTAAAAAGCATATAACAAATGGCTTATCTTCTTTTTTCTCAATCATTTCAAGCAGTCCTATCTTTTGAACCAAAAATAAGCCCTCAATGCTCGCCATCAATGATTCATTTATTATACTCTCAACTTCTCCCCTTTTTATCGGCCTGTCAACTATATCTTTTTTCAGGTCTTTCTTTATCTTCTCAACAACCTCATAAGCAACATTATTCTCAAGCAATGTTAATTCAAGTTCATTAAAGAATTCGTCAAATTTTCCTTCATCTATTTTTATTGTAGTAACCTTTTCTTTAATAGACTCAAAAAATCCTTTTTTCTCTTTAGGTTTTTCTTCAGATTTTTTTTCTTCAATAGTTTCAACAGCTTTTTCTTCCCTCTTCTCGTCTGCTTTTATCTCTTCTTTTTGTTCTTCTATAATCTTCTCTTTAATCTTTGTAAAAAAACCTTTCTTTTCTTTAAGTTCTTCTTTAATTTCTGATTTCTCTTCTTTTTTTGCAATAGCAGTTTCTTCTTTCTTAGTTTGTTCTACTATCTTCTCTTCTACAGGCTTTTCCATTGGTATCTCTTCAGCCTTCTTGCTAAACTTGGATATGGCATCCTTTAATTTGTCTTTTAAAAATCCGAACATAGAAAAATTTTAATTAAATAAACTTATAAGCCTTGCTCCTTACTCAATTGTGAAATATGACCTGACATAGCCGTTTATCTCATAATCAAATACCTTTACATAATAAACGCCAGATTCCCATCCTGCCCAGCTTTTATAACTGTCACTAACAGGCTTTATACATCTGAATGAACTGCATGAAAATCTTGGCCTTGCAAGGCACACATCATTATATGTATAGCATATATAGTATTGATTGTAAACTCCTTTTTTTCCAGGAATTAAATCTATATTAACATACTCCCCGCCAGTCATCTTGTCTGGTGTTATGGTCAATATTGTAGATGACTCTTTTGTCACGCTTCCAGTAAATCTTCCAAAATTCATAACAATTAATGCTATCAAAAATATTATTAGAATGCCTATAACAAAAACCTTATTGTCTCTTTTTACAACGCTCTTTTTTTGCATATTATATTGCTTGCTTGACTAATATTTAAATCTTTCTACAAAAATTTATCCGAACATTTTTTTAACAACTATTGTTGCATACGAGCCCCTATTCAATGCAAAATCCAATATGGCCTTGTACCTCCCTTCATTCATGTCATCATCTTCATATTTCGCCTTAACATTGACCTCTACAATAAAATCCCTTTCATTCCCTTCAGAACCCAGCTCAGGCATCATTGGAAACAAAAAATCCTCTTTTGAAACCTCCTCTTCTCTTAATATCCTTTCATATAATTTTTTAATCTCCCTATCTCTTATAACGCTCAAAAATCCAATTAAGGGTATTTTCTTGTTTTTAATTTCTTTATTGGAAAAGATAAATTCTCCAGTTTCATAACCTACTTTAAATGTGCTATCAGACCTTATTTTTACATATTCAGCAATTAATTTATTAAATAACATACTTTGGTATGCATTAATATAAAAAATCAGCATTTTTTTGTCCAAATTATTTCTAATAGCCCCAATGTAATCATTTTTATTAACATTCAGCTTTAACATGCTGCATACATTGGAAAATTCTTTTTTAACCAGCGCTTTTCCTACTAATTGATTTTTGCCGCCAAACCTTTGTTCATCATAATAATTTTCTATGAAATTAATGTTTCTGTATTTTCTTGAAGCTAAATTTCTTACAACTATCCTGAACCTGTTTTTTATTATCTGCCCCAATTTTAATCTCTCATCGCCATACCCCAAAAATTCAAAATGAACATCCCTTATTTTAATCCTTAATACAGCATTTTTCGGAACCCTAAAAACTGAAAAAACCTGCCTTGTTACTGCATTTTTGTCCTTCATGCCGGCTACATTAAACCTTTTTTGGTTTATTCTTAATCTATTTGCAAGAGTTTTTATAACGTCCATTGTATTCCAGTTCTTTTTTTCCATGGCAAAATAGCAGTAATCTCCAGTATCTTTAATGCTCAAGTCGCATAACTCTTCAACAAAGAAATCTTCTGGCCTTAATTTTATTTTATACATAGGATTTTTTATGGGATTAAGTTTTTAAATTTTTGTATCATGGCACCTTACATGAAAGAATTCGTATTGGCTGCATTATTGGCAGTTGGCAATTCCAAAATGCCAAATAACCTTCAGGAAACAGAAAAATATACAGAACATGAAATAACTAATTCTTTGCAGAAGAAGGCTGAAAAGGAATATGATTTAATGGGTGAATATTCTTTTGGCACCAGAAATATAATAACTATGTACAGCCAAAAAGAAAATGGAAATCTCATCAATATAGTCCATTACCTTGGCAAGAAAAAGGGTGATGAAACAATAGTGGATATGATTATAGATGTCATTTTAGACAACCAAAAAAGAGCCATGGTAAATCATGTGCTTTTGCCTGTTGATTATGGCTCCAGCATTGATGTAAAAAACATTGCCAATGAATACAAAGAAGAAAAAGATGATGAATATAAGGCGTTTTACGTTGTAAATGGTGCTAAACTTGATGATATTCTAGCAGAAAAAATAAATAGCATAATAGTATACTCATTAAAGAAATTTATCAAAGACAAAGATTATATAAACAAGATTGAAGATAGCATGGATCTTGGTTCAAACGAAAAGCAAGACAAGTTTCTTGAAGATATTATAGACAGCCTATATAAAGAAATCATAATTCCAAAATATGAAAATCAAAATAGCAAAGAAAAAAAATAAAGACAAAGTTAATAAATAATCTCTCCAAGAATTATCTAAATGAAAATATTGTTTATTGTGCTGGATGGTCTTGGTGACAGGCCATGCAATTCATTAAAGAATAAAACACCATTAGAT
Organism: Candidatus Woesearchaeota archaeon; assembly: GCA_018303485.1. Taxonomy (GTDB): domain Archaea; phylum Nanobdellota; class Nanobdellia; order SCGC-AAA011-G17; family JACPNG01; genus JAGVYC01. The sequence continues at coordinate 5,999 of JAGVYC010000018.1, read as the reverse complement.
GCTGCAAAAAAGCCATGTATGGATTTTCTAGCAAGGAATGGCATGATCGGTTCAATGACAATAATAAGCAAAAACATTGCCCCGGAATCAGACCAGGGTATGCTCTCCCTTCTAGGTTATGATATCTTCAAAACATACACTGGTAGGGGTCCTCTTGAAGCATACGGCAACAGCATCAAGATCAAAAAGGGCCAAGTCATAATAAGGTGCAACTTTGCCACCCTTTGCAATAGCAAAATCCATCATAACAGAATTAACGACATAGAGTCAATGCCGTCAAGAGATGAGGTAAAAAAAATAGAATGCATAAAAATCCCTCATATGAAGTTCAAAAAGACAATTGGCTATAGGGGCGTTCTGATAATCAGCAAAAATCTCTCTCCAAGAGTTTCTAATTCCCACCCTGGCTACAAAGTTGTTAAAAACTTCGTAACTACAGCATTGCCAGTAAGAAATAGATTATTAATGCAAAAAAATGTTATCCCCTTTGAGAAAAAAGCAGGGGCTACAGCAGAAATGATAAACAATTTCATAGAAAAGGCAGGTAGTTTGTTAAAAAACAAGACGATCCTTACAAGAGGGGCTGGAAATAAATTGCCTGTGTTGAGAAACATGAAGAGTTGGACAATTCTTGCAGACATGCCTGTTGAAATAGCAATTGGAAAGCTCTCCAAAATGAAAGTTGTAAAGAAGCCGAAAAATCTTAAGGCATTATCAGACATTGTCAAAAAAGAAATAAAAAATAACAATGTATATGTCCAGATAAAAACAATAGATGCCCTCTCCCACAGAAATAAGCCTGTAGAAAAAATGAAGGCCATAGAAGATATAGATAAAAATTTTATCAGTAATATAAAAGATATAAAAAATACAGCAATTGTAATCACAGCAGACCACTCAACGCCTTGCAATCTCATGTCCCATTCAAGCGATCCAGTCCCATTCCTGATTTATGGCCTAAAAAAAGGCACTGCAAAGACATTCTCTGAAAGGAAAGCCAGAGAAACAGGGCTTAAAATACATGCAACAAGTCTCCTAAAGATGCTATGGCAGAATACAAAATATTTTAAATAGATTATTTCTCCAAATAGAATGCAAGATGTAATAACATATGAAATGCTATACGAAATTCTCAGAGAAGAAAAAACAAAAAAAGAACTTTCAAAATTAAGCCCTGATTTTTTCAAGAACATCCTAAGCTACATAGAAGAAAAAAAAGCTATACTTGATTCACAGCAAAAAAAGGCAGGTATATTCTCATTATCAGAATCAGTAAAAACAAAGAAACAGCTAGAGAACATACAAAAGATTCTTAAGGAGCTTTATGAAAGGCGCGAAAACAAAATCTTGCAGCTTGCCTTGTTTCAATCAAGAACAAATGAGATAGCAGACACCTCTTTCTTTTTGGAAATAGAAAAGGCCTTCTTTAATGACTTGCTTGGCTCATTAGACAATTACAGGAATGCCATCCTAATCAGCTTGTTATCCAATAAAGAGCCTAAAATAGAGCATAAAGAGGAAGCGAAAGAATTAAAAACTCAATCTAGGCAAGATGGTATCAAACTAGTTCGCATTTTAAATGCAATACCCCGGTTTGTTGGTGATGACCTTAATGTTTACGGCCCATTTGAAGAAGAGTACATTGCATCATTGCCGGAAAAAGTCGCTGATATATTAATAAAGAAAAACAAAGCAACATTAATATGAAAATACCAAAAATAAAGTCAAAATATTGTAAATTTTGCAAGAAGCATACAGAACATTCAATAGCTCAGGCAAAGAAGAGAGAAAGATCTAGCTTGAAAAAATATGCATTAGCAAGATTAAAAAGCCGTTCAACAGGCAAGGTTGGATTTGGCAATAAGGGCAGATATTCAAGAAGGGCAATAAGCCAGTTTAAAATGACTGGTGCCAAAACATCAAAAAAGGTTGATTTAAGATTTAAATGCAAGGTCTGCAATAAAATCACAGTCCAAAACAAAGGATTCAGGACAAGAAAGCCAGTTTTTGAATGAAAATGAAAGAAATAATAAAAGAACCAACAAGCAAATTTATCAAGCTCAGATGCCCTAAATGCAAGAACGAACAGATAATATTCGGTAAATCAGCTACAAAAATAAACTGCCTGGTCTGCGGCAGAATAATAGCAGAACCGACAGGTGGAAAAACAAAGATAAAGGCTAGAATTTTGGAAATCCTGGAATAAAAAAATGTTCTATAAAAAACAAGGCTTGCCAGAAGAGGAATCTCTCGTTGTTTGTACAGTAAAAAAAATACTTCCAAACTCTGTTTTCGTTGACCTAGATGAATATAAAAACATCGAAGGCATGATACATATTTCAGAAATTTCTCCAGGAAGAATAAGAAACCTAAGGGACTTTGTAAAAGAAGAGAAAAAGCTTGTATGCAAGGTTCTTACAGTTAACCGCATTAAAAACCATGTTGATCTCTCCCTAAGACGTGTTAACTTGGCGCAAAAAAAAGAAAAAGATATGCAGCATAAACAGGAGCAAAAAGCAGAAAAATTGCTTGAAAATCTTGCCAAAGAATTAAAAATAGATATTAAAGACGTCTACAAGAATATAGGTTATAATTTGATTGAAGAATATGGCTCTTTGTACGATGCATTCATGGAGATAATAAGGCATAATCATGATTTGAAGAATTTAAATTCTCCTGAAAATTATAGAACTAGTTTAATAAACCTAATTAAAGAAAAGATCAAGCTACCTGAATTCTCTATATCTGGAACATTAATTCTTTCATCAACAGAGCCAAATGGCATCCAAATAATAAAAAGTTCAATAAAAAAGCTGTATGAAATAGCAGAATTAAAAAAATATAAAATAAGTATAAAATACCTAGGTGCCCCAAATTATAAGTTTGATGTAACAGCAAATGATTATAAAACAGCAGAAAAAATCATAACTGAGCTTTCAAACGAAGCAATCTTATTAATGAAAAAATCAAACAGTGCTGCTGAATTCAAAAGATGAACATATTAAAATGCACTAAATGCAATGCTTATACCTTAAAAGAAAAATGCCCTGAATGCGATTCAAAAACATTCTCGCCAAAACCTCCGAAATACTCACCTTTGGACCAGTATGGAAAATACAGATTAATATACAAAAAAGAACAACTTTTATAAAGCAATATTCTAATTTAAGCACATGGTATTCTTGCTAAAAGAATTAAATAAAGTAAATATAAACAAGCCCGTTCTAATAGTGGGGCTTCCAGGCATTGGAAATGTGGGCAAGATAGCTGTTGACTTTATAATTGACAACCTAAAAGCACAAAAAATATTCGACATAGAATCATATAACTTCCCGCATGCTGTTTTTGTGAATGAAAAAAACATGGTGGAACTGCCAACAATAGAAATATATTACAAAAGGGCAAACAACAAAGACCTCTTATTCCTGGCAGGAGACATCCAACCAATAGACGAATCATCTTGTTATGAATTCTGCAATAAAATATTGGATTTTTTTGAAAAATACAATGGTACAGAAATAATAACTATTGGCGGCATAGGGTTATCAGAAATGCCATCAGATCCAAGAGTATACTGTACTGCGAATGACAAGAAAATAATTGAAAAATACAAATTCAAAAACCTATCAAATGATATTTATGGCATTGTTGGTCCAATAATAGGTGTTACAGGTGTTTTAGTTGGCTTGGCTGGCAAAAGAAACATCCCTTCAATAGCATTCTTGGCAGAAACATACGGCCATCCAAACTATCTCGGCATAAAAAGCGCAAGGGAAATCCTAAAAATCCTTGATAGCAAGTTCAACCTCAACTTAAACTTCACAGAGCTTAATAAAGAAGTAACAGATATAGAAAAAAATTTGAGAAAGAAGATAAAGCAGATAGACCAGTTTAGAATAACTAAAGCTGATGAAAGGCCAACATCAAAAATAAATTACATAGGTTAAAAATCACTTAACGACTTTTGTTCTTTCATTAAATACTCTTTGTCTATAATTGGTTTTCCATAAACTCCATCATAGCCAGGGCTTATTTTTAATTTTTCTTCCCGATTTAATAATATAACCTTTGCAAGTTTCTCATCTACAAATTTTTTTAAATCATTCATCTCAACATTTAACAAAACATTGAATTCATTGCCAAAATTTTTTATTAATCCATTATATATTCCCCATACCTTCTTTGAAGCCAGTTGTTTTATGCCATAAACACCAGCTATAACTTCAGTTAAAGGAATAAGTTTTCTAAAACCAACAGCATCCTTTGGCTTATATCCAATATCCCTGTTGGCTAAATCCTCTACCCTATGCAATACTCCGATTGTTAACTTGTCCTTGCAGACAGGGCATATATTATTGTATTTTTTAGCCTCACATGGTTCCATGAAAACATTGCAGTTTCTATGCCCATCTATATGGTACTTGCCATAGCCAGGCTCAACTTCAATGGTTTCAACAAACCCCTTTTTAGTTCTTATTGCATTGACTATTTCTTTATAGTTTAAACCGCATTCAAATATATTCGCTTCTCTTCCAATCCTCCAAGGCCAAAAACTATGCGAGTCAGAATTGCTCACTAGATTAAACTTGCTCCATTCATCAACCCTCCATATCATTGCAGGATCCGCGCTCATGCCTGTTTCTAATGCATGGATATATCTTGTCTTTTCTTTAAAGCATTCTTCAACGCTGTCAAACCCGGAATTAGATCCAAATATAGAAAACCATGGTGTTAAGCAGTGGCCTGGTATTATCTCAATCTCTTTGCTTACTTCCATCATTTTTTCAACCAACTCTATGCTCGACATTCCAAAAATAGGCCTGCCATCATAATCCAATCTTCCCTTCTTAGACAGTATTTCAATTATCTGACTTGCAACATCATAACTTGGCGCTAATATAACATGGTGTATTTTTCTTGTTTTACCATCTTGATTATAGATCAATGATATTTCAGTCTGCAGCAAAAAATTAAACCCTGTTTTTGTCTTCAAAATTCCGTCTTCCTCAGTCAGGTTTTCCTTTAGTTCATTAAACCACTTTTGATGCTGGAAATCCCCTGTTCCAAGCAAGTTAACTCCTTTAATCCTTGCCCATTTTTCTAAATTAGGAATAGTTAGGCTGCTACTGCAAGCCCTAGAATATTTACTGTGTATGTGCAAATCAGCTGTTATCTCCATCAAAAGAACTAAATCCTCAAAATATAAATAGATTTCTAAACATCACTATCTTAATATGCTCTTAATTACCGGACCGTAAACCTTACATAAACCCCATAGGAAGCTTTTTAAAGGCAATTTAGCTCGCAATATTGGTGCATAAAGAGCCTAAATGTTTTCTTTATGTAAACCAACGGAGGAAAGAACATGAGAGAGTTTAACAGGGGCGGTTTCAGAAGAGATTTCGGGCCGCGAGAAATGCATAAAGCAACTTGCTCAGAGTGTGGACAGGAATGTGAAGTTCCTTTCAAGCCACAAGAAGGTAAGCCAGTTTACTGCAAAGATTGTTATGCTAAAAGAAAGAAATTCTAATTTTTTTAGCTTGGCTTAACTATTCAAACCATTTTTTCTATTTTATTTTTATTTCAGTTTGGGTTAATACCCCATAGCTCGCTATGGCTGTAAATTGCAATTTCTCGGAAGATTTTCAGCAAACCCGCAAAATTTCCTGATTTTCACAGCATAGTTTTTAAAGAGCAAAAACATATATTAAATCAGAGGTGATAGCTATAATAAAAACTTACAATTTTAGGCTATATCCAAACAAAACCCAAGAATCAAATCTTAGCAAACTATTGGATATGGCAAGACTTGCATACAATAAGCAGCTTGAACTGAAAATAAAAACTTACAAAGAAAAAAGCATTAATCTTACGCAATTTGATTTAAACAACAATCTACTAAAGCTAAAGCAGGAAAATCCATTTCTTTATGACATTCACTCCCAGGCATTGCAAAACATAAACCAAAGAATAAGCTATGCATTCAACAACTTTTACAG
>JAGVYC010000024.1 GCA_018303485.1 Candidatus Woesearchaeota archaeon | reverse complement strand
ATCTTTTGAATCAGATATTACAGCAAGAATCTCCCCTACTTTTATCTTGGCGCCTTCTGGTTTGTTAAGTCTTAAGATAACGCCTTCTTTCGGGGAAGGCATCTGTACAATTGCCTTGTCTGTTTCTATTTCGGCTATAACCTGGTCTTTTTTAACAAAGTCTTTTTCCTTGACATGCCATTTTACTATTTCACCCTCTGCAATGCCCTCGCCTACATCAGGAAATTTAAATTCATAATTCAAAAGTTCATCACCCTTTCAATGGCTCTTTTTATTTTTGCTTCATCTGGCCTGTAATAATCTTCAAGCTTTAATGCAGGTGTTACAACATCATAGCCTGTTACTCTTAAAACAGGTGCTTCAAGGTTTAATAAGGCATTCTCCATTATTAATGCCGAAATTTCAGCTCCGATGCCTAAAGTTCTTGGGGCTTCATGCAGGATAATTGCACGGCCTGTTTTTTTAACAGAATTTATTATTGTTTCATAGTCTATTGGTGATAGTGTTCTTAGGTCTATTAGTTCAATGCTGTAAGGCAAGCTGTTGATTATTGGAATGACTGTTCTTACAAAAGAGCCATATGTTATTAATGTTAAATCAGAGCCTTCGCTTAATATATTTGCTTTGCCAATTGGTATTGCATATTCTTCTTCTGGAACATCCTGCTTTATTGAACGATATAATTTTTTTGGCTCCAAGAATATGACTGGGTTTTTATCGCGAATAGCTGAGATCAGCAAACCCTTTGCATCATAAGGGCATGAAGGAATAACAACTTTCAGGCCAGGTGTATGGGCAAAATAGGTTTCAGGGCTTTCAGAATGATGCTCCAATGCTTTAACACCGCCACCCCAGGGGGATCTTAAAACCAATGAAGCAGTCATATTGTTTCTTGTCCTGTTTCTAAACCTTGCTGCATGGCTTATTAATTGATCCAATGCAGGGTATGTAAAGCCTTCAAACTGTATTTCTGCAACTGGCTTTAAGCCATAAATAGCCATGCCAATTGACATGCCAATAATTCCTGACTCTGAAATCGGAGTGTCAACAACCCTGTTTGGAAATTTTTTATAAAGACCTTCTGTAACCCTAAAAACACCGCCGTTAATTCCAATGTCTTCACCTAACAAAACAATGTCCTTATTCTTTTCCATTTCCTGCTTTAAAGCAAGATTAATTGCTTCAACCATGTTAAGATTTGACATTTTTTCTAAACTCCCTTAATTGCTCTTTTAAATTATTGCTTAATTCATCGTAAGTATGCATAAATATGTCTTCTGGATTTAATTTAATTGATTCTGCTTTTGCTACAGCATCTTCTATTATTTTTTCTGCATCTTCTAAAACTTTCTTTTCATATTCCTTTGCTGTTAATTTATTTTTTTGCATATAAATTCTTAACCTGTCTATTGGGTCTTTTGATCTCCAGAAAGAAACCTCTTTTTCTGTCCTGTATTTTGATGCATCATCAGATGTTGTATGGTCTCCTAGCCTATAAGTCAGGCATTCAATCAATATTGGGTTGCTTTTCCTTGCTTTTTCAGCTGCATATTTAACTGCTGAATAAACAGCAAAGACATCATTGCCATCAACTTGGATGCCTTCAAAACCATATGCTATTGCTTTCTGGGCTATTGTTTCTGAGCCTGTCTGCTTTGATAAAGGCGTTGAAATTGCATATTGATTGTTCTGGCATAAGAAAATAACTGGCAATTTGTAAACAGATGCGAGATTCATTGCCTCATGGAAATCACCTGTTGATGTTGCACCATCACTAAAGCATGCCATAAAGACATTATTTTCATTCTTGAATTTTGATGCAAATGCTAGGCCCACTGCATGCAATAGCTGGGTTCCAACTGGTATTGCAACTGGCAGCATGTTGACTTCTTTTACTTTTGACATGCCTGCTTCATTTCCAGCCCAGAACTGGAACAGCATATCAATGGGATAATTTCGATGTATGAACATGCCATTTTCCCTGAAAGAAGGAATAATCCAATCAGATCTTTTTAATGCATAAGAACTCCCGATTATTGTTGCTTCCTGGCCAAGGGTTGGAGCATAAGTGCCAAGCCTGCCCTGCCTTTGCAATGCAATGGCTTTTGAATCAAAAACCCTAGTTATTATCATTAATTCGTACAGTCTTTTAATGTCTTCTTTTGAAAGCCTTGGCATTAGTTTTTTGTTTGCTATGCCCTTTTCATTCATTATCCCAATCCTTTTTATTTCAAATTTCTTAATGACTTTCAATTATTTCACCTGCTTTATATATTTTCATTACTTCATTTCTTTTAAGCTTTTTCTTACCATCTTAATAAAATTGATTGCATCTTCTTCAAGCTCACACTTCAGGGAATTGAAAACTATTTCATCATCAACATCACTATATTCATGTGCAAGTATATTTCTCATGCCCTTTGCATCCTTTAGTTTTTCTGAAATTTCATCTGATATTAATTTATTCTTTGAAAGAATGTCGAATGCCTGCAAATCATTTTCTGGTGCAGAAAGCATTTTTTCTTTTACAACTAGAAACGCTAAATCTACTATTGCTTCTATTATCTTTTCTGCATATCGTTCACAAGCAGCCCTTGCCTTAAAGTCTCGTTTATACTCTTCTAAATTTGATGGGGTTATTTCGCTGAGCTCTTCCAAATATTTTTCTATTTCCTCAATTTTATCCTCAGTTCTTTTGTTCATGCAATATGCGACCTTTTTTGTCTATTTCTCTCTTAATTTTATTAGGAAGAACATTATAAACTTTGAGGTCTATTCTTTCGTCTAATTTTCTTGAAATCTCCAGCCTGAATTTAAATGCCTCCTTACTTGAAATATGATCAAATTCTACAGCAATGTCTATGTCTGATAACAAGGTTAGTTTATTTTCTGCAGCAGACCCGTATAAAATAATCTTTTTAATTCTTGAGAAATATTTGCTTTTTAAGATTGATTCTTTTGCTTCCTCTATGCTTTTTTTGATTATTTGTCCATGTTTTAATTCAAAACCATCTTTAAATTCAGCTAGTGACCTAATGGCTTCAAATTTTTTCCTTATATCCCTTGAAAGGCGTGTCTTCTCAGAAGACTTTAATTGCACGCCCAGAAGTTGTTTTTCAATTATTACCAACTCACGCTTTCCAAATATCCTTCTTATATTCTTATCAGTATTGATTAGGTTTAATATGCTCATGTTATCACCATTATGATAATAGTTATCATAATTGTGATATATTTAAAGCTTTCTGTTGTTTTTATCAAGAATTGAGGTAGAATTAAGGTTTGCCATTATTTCACCTGCTTTATACGAAGACCTAGCAAATGGCGAGGCTAATACTTGCTGGAAACCTAGCCTTAATGCAATGTTCTTGTAATACTTGAACTTTTTTGGCGTTATATATTCCTTTACATCAATGCATTTCTTGTTAGGCTTCAAATACTGGCCAAGCACCAAGATGTCTACACTGTTCTTCCTTAGGTCTTTCATTGATTCTATAACTTCCTCTTCTGTTTCGCCAAGGCCAAGGAGCAAAGACGATTTTGTAAGTATAGAACTGTTGATTTTCTTGATTATATCTAATACCTTTAAGGACCTTATGTAGCTTGCTCTTTTGTCCCTTATGCTGCTTAACCTTTCTACTGTTTCTATATTGTGGGCTACTACATCTGGATTGTTGGATGCTATCTTTTTTAATAATGATTCATTAGAATTAAAATCTGGAATTAACGCCTCTACCTTAATGCTCTTTATTTTCTTTATTTCTTTTATGCAATCTGAAAAGTGAGATGCACCATAGTCTTTTAGGTCATCCCTGTCAACAGATGTTAATACAACATATTTAAGGTTTAATGATTTTATTGCTGATATTAATCTTGTTTTTTCTTCTGCATCCGTTAAACCATTTGGATTGCCCTTTTTTACGCCGCAGAACAAGCAGTTTCTAGTGCAGGTATCGCCTAGAATCAGGAATGTTGCTGTTTTTAGATTCCAGCATTCGAAGATATTCGGACATGATGCTGAATGGCATACTGTTTTTAGGTTATTTTGATTTAAAGTATTCTTAATAGTATCAAACTCGCTGCTTGTAAATGCCTTTATCTTTACCCAGTCTGGTTTCACTTTGGTTTCACTTGCCAAGCGCCCATTTTTTTAATGTTTCAAAAGACTGCTCACCACAGAGGGATTTTTTTGTTTTTTCATTATATAGAAAAGGAACTCCGCCGCAGTCAGTATCAATCTTCTGCATCAATCTAGAGTTTTCTTCATTGTGCCAGACTTCAAGCCTTGTTACTTTTACATTAAGCTCTTTTTCTAGCCTTTCTATGGAATTATCCATATTCCTGCAATGGACGCATTCTGTACCATAGAACTCTATTAATCTGTCAGCCATTCATACACCTCTATACTAAAAAATAACTATTCGAGGATATTTAATACTTTCTTTATATTATTACCACTGTTTTGTTATTTTAGAAGATGTTTTATTAATTGCAATCTGAAACTATTACTCTTATGATAGTCATGAACCCCTTTTTTTAAATAATGATATAAATATTAAAAGAGCACCCATTGTATTTGAAACATCTGCCACATTAAAAACTGCTGGGAAAAATTTTAAGTCAATGAAATCTATTACATAGCTGAGAAACAAGCGGTCAATCAAATTGCCAATGGCTCCAGCTAACAAAAATGTTAAGCCATAAAATAAAACATCTTCTTTTTTTATGCCTTTTAGGTAATATAATATCAATGCTATTGCAAATATTGATATGGCTATAAGCAGAATTTTCTGGCCCTGCAAGACGCCAAAGCCAGCACCATAGTTCTTAACAAAGTGCAGGGACAATATGCCAAAATTATAGCTTTCTGATTTGAAATAGACTTTTGTAAGCTGGTCAAGGATAATAATAAAAAAGGATATATAAAAAATTTTAAGCTTCATTTTTTGAGTTATTTTTTGAATTCTTCAACTTTAAGAAATGATTTTGTCTTGTTCATTAAATCATATAGTTCATCTTTTAATTCAGACATGTTTCTTGCGTATTTGTCAGATCTTATGTACTTATCATGCAATGTGCGGTAGAATTTTAAAAAGAATGGCCTGTCCCACCTGCCTTCATAGTCATTTTCAAGGTAAGCCTCAAAAGAAATCTTTATTTTCCCCTTAGTGCATAATTCATCGTTTCTCATAACTGGCTTTAAGCCCTCGCCTTTCAGTCTCAATTCTATATGAAATTTCGTATAATCATCAATTTTTTTATCTGATTCCATTTTTATTGACAAATTTTTGATGTCTTCCGGCTTCATGTCTTCTATATGCTCTTTTTCATAGAAATCATACTTAAACTTATTGAACCAGTTTCTCAATAACTTGTAAAGCTGCTTAAAATTAACAATGTCATCTACAGAAATCTTGATGTCCTTTGCAACATAATCAATTTCTGCCATTTTTACTGCACATACTGGTTAAATACGGCTTTTATCTCGTCTATCAAAGTATTTGTTTTATCAGCAAGATCATTTAAATACCTATCTATCTGTTTGTTCAGCAATATTTTTTCATATATTTTCCAAAGAGTATTATCTTCTGATTTTTTCTCCATGTATGCATTAACCCTTATTTCAAAATCGCCCTTTTCAATTTTTATTTTTCTGTCTTCCTGCTGCATTTCAACTTTGTTGACTCCTATCAGCAAGAATACTACATCAATATGATATACAAAATATTTAGTTTTTTCTTTTTTACATTCCCATTTTATGTCTATTTTCTTGCCGCTTGGCGTTATATTCTCTGAATAAAATTTTTCATTGCTGTTATCCCAATAGCCGTTGAACTCCAGCCATCTTTTCAGCCATTTATAAAACTCAGAAAGTTCAAGATAACCGACATGCCTGATTTTGACTTCTCCTTGTGTTGCTGGAAGATTTTTCCTTACCATTTTAATGCATGTCCATATTATGCTTCATCAAATCAAAGGCAGCCATGCCATCCAAATAGAGTTTTGCTGCATGAACCTTGATTATTGCATCTTTTATTATGTAATCCCTGTAAAGCTTGAACAAGAAATCACCGAACCAGCCGTGGAATTTATTTTTATGATCCAATACTAATTTTGGGATTATTCTTATTTCAAGCTCGCCTTTGTCAAGTTTTTTATCATTTATGCTTACTTTTTTTAATTTTGTTACAAAAAACTCAATGCCAATTTTATAAAGGTAGAAATCATCTATTTCCCTTTCAGAAACAATTTCTATTAGATTTTCAACGCCTTTATCTGTGTCTTTTGAAATGTTCTGCTTTTCATCAGTTGTATATTTGCTCTCTTTTAAAAATTCCTTGACTTCTTTTATTGTCTTGTTTAGGTCAAAAATACCCTTTTTTACAATCCTCTGGTTAAATACTCTGATCTCTTTTTTCATCTGCTAATTTTGTAGAAATCTTAGTTTAATAATGTTTTCGGTTTTATTCCAGTTTGGGTGGAATACTCCATAGCCCGCTATATAATACCAAGAAAATTACTTTTTGAAATGTTTGCTTCACTTTGCTAATATTTTGCTGATGACAATCTGTTCATCAGGGGATATGTTTATTATTTCATTAATATCCGCATAACCACTCCTTGTGATTCTTATATTATGCTTTCCTGCTGTAACATCTGGTATAATGGCTGTTGTTATACCCATGTATTCATTGTCTATGTAAACTGTTGCTCCTCCAGGGCTGGTCATGACTTTAACAGAGCCTTTGCCAACTGCTACCAAATTAAAATCAACTGAAGTAACTTTTGCTATTTGAATATCAACTGTTTTCGCTGCATCCAAATAACCTGGTTTCGATACCTTAATTGTGTACTTTCCAGGTGCAAGATCACCTAAATAATAATGAGTTTTTCCCTTGTTAACGCTGTTAATAAAAACATCTGCTTGGTTTGGATTTGATGTTATATCTATTGTTCCTACTGCTCTTACGCAGCCAGAGCATGTATTTGGGTTTAAAGCATAGTTTGGAGGGCAATCCTCACAGTACTTAAAAGTGTTGCAGCATACAACTTTGCCAGAGCATGTTATTGTCTGGCTGGCTGAACATTTAACAAGATTTCCACTTATAACTTCGGCATTAGAATATTGATTGTTTAAATTAAAACTTACAAAAGATAATGCTAGCAATAAAACTGCAATAAAAACAATGTAATGCTTGTTGTCCATTATAATACACCTAAAATTAAGCCTTTGGCATTTTATTTAAAACCTTGTAACCACTAGGCTGTTATTATATCCCTATACTTCATGTTATGCTCTCTATAAGAAAAATGTTTTTATTACACCTACAAGTAAAAGTATTGCTGCTATACTGACTAATATTCACAATATTATTTTCATAAGCTTCATATTTTTTAACCTCCCAAAATATATTAATTTCTAATACTTGGATATTTTATTAATTTAAATCTTTTTTATTTCTTTAATTTTATGGCTTTAGCAATCCGCGAACATACGACTTCGTGCTGAAATTATCACCATTGTTTTTTCCAAATACTGAATTTAATTTCCTGCCTGCCTTTGCAAATACATCATTTTTGTTGAAGTTTGTTATGAAGCTAAGGCCTTCTTCTGTTTTTGTATGAAGCATTTGGCTTAACCCGTATAATTCATCTGTTGCATTAACAAGCTCTTTTGCATTTCTTATCAAGTATGTTGAACTTATATGCAATGGTACTGATGCACCAAAGAATTCAACTATCTTCTCGCAAAGAGAAAGGGCTTCAATGTAAGAGTTTAGTATGTCTTGATGATAGAATCTTTCTTCATTAAGCCTGTTTTTTATTTCTATGCTGTTTTTGATGCGGCTTAAAATTATATCCATGCCACCATTTTCTTTTTTCATCTTGAACTCTATGTTTGCTTTTGCATCAGAATATTTTATTTCGTCTTTGCTTAAGCCTTCTGGCGTTTTTGCCTTGTTCAACCTTGATGATGTCTCTTTTAGAAGATTTTTATGGTTGCTGTTGCGCAATAGAAATTTGCCTTTTGATTCGATGAAGTACATAATCTCTAAAGACTGTTTCCTGTATATAGCATCAAGCCTTTCAAATTCGGATTCATAATCCTTCAACAACATGCCAAGGGAAGACTGCAGTTCTGTGGATATTGTCATTATGCTGTTGTAATTATCTATCAATGTTGCTTCTTCTTTTCCAGTCAGATTTTTATAGAATCTTGAAGCAGCGTTATGGATTTTGTTTGGTAGGCTTCCATCTGTTATTCTATGGACTTTATCCTTAAACTGGGAAATCCTGCCTGACAAGACTCTTGCTTTTTGGTTGGCATCAAGACTAATGGCTATGTTGTCTCTTTCCATTATATAAGGCATGGCCTCTTCTAGATCTTCTTTAGCATCATAATCAAAAAGCAGTCCTTCTTCTGTTAATATTTCATCAAGGGTTTTTGTTTGCATAATAAATTGCCTCCTTTATATTATTTTTTTCATAATTTTGATGTATTCTGTTTTCAAGGTCGCTTGGAATAGTTTCATTGGTGTCCAGCATCCTGTCCATACAGCCGCCATTGCCAATATAATAGCCAAGCATGAATGTAAAAGCATAAGAGAAAATTTTTCTAATATACACCATAACCACCCCAGAAATTCCTTAACAGCCCTTTTAGTTCCTGCATGCTTTTTTTAGTTGAGCTTTTTAAGTTTTTGAGAAGCATTTCTTTCTTTATTTCATTTGGAATGGAATGCCATAATTCTTCATAATCAGTATTTGATAGTATAGCCCTTAATTCATCCTTTTCAGCTGTGTTTAAGTATGAATCAACAAGCTGGATTCTTAGTTCTGGAGAGATTTTTCTTATCATATCTAAAAAGATGTCTTTGTTCAGCATGCTTTCAAGTTTTTCCTGGCTTGAGTTTTTTAGTTCTGTATAGATTAATCCTTTCTTTTCTTCGTCATTGAAATTGCCCCAGTTGTGAAAGGCATCGCTTAAAATAAGGCCATTGTCCCTTGAATAAACTTCATATTTTATGTCGTTAAGCTTAAGGTAAGTCTCTAGATTATTCTTATTGTTTTTTTCATTGACAATCTCTAAGTTGAATGTCTGGTCTTTTGACAAGAATCCTGGCTCATTAACAGAATTGTAGAACCTTGCTGTATTAACTAAATATTCTATTTTATCATTTGCCTTGTATGCTATTACTGAAGACAGCAAAGCAACTGACGCATATTTTGTTATTGTTCTTAACACCCTTTTTGTCATGCTTAATATTATGGAAGGGGTTTTTAATTGAGTTTCTGAAAATTTTTGCCTGAATTTTTAAAAGATATAGATTATTGCTTGGCACAGCCGGAATATTTGCGAAAAATCTTGCATTTATTGAAGATATTATGGAATATATAGACGCTTAAAATAATAAAGTGGCTAATCCGAACACTATAAAGAGTATTGCAGATATTACTTTTGCTTGCTGCCTACAAAGACTGTTAAACCTATTACTAGGGCCAATGCAAGGGAAAAACCAATGAATATCAATAATGGTGAGGCATACTTTGCTGCGAGCAAACCAGAAGCTATCTGAGATTTGTCGCCAAATTCTATTACTATTATTGTTAGGAATGATGCTAAAAATGGTGTTTTACTTATGATTTCTTTCTTGTTTTTTTTAGATCTTTTGATGTATAGTTTGGCAAGAACGTATATGCCCAGAGATATGAATAATATGCCTACTGCTTTGCTGATTAATTCATTGGGCAAGGAAAAACTAAAAAATGTCCCAACCAATATAGAAATACCGTCTATGAAAGAGTGAGCTAAGAATGCACCAAAAAAGATTTTAAAACGAGCCCTGTATTTTAAAGCTAGCCCCAGTATGACAAGCTGGGTTTTATCACCAATTTCTGATATTAAAGCTAAA
>JAGVYC010000008.1 GCA_018303485.1 Candidatus Woesearchaeota archaeon | reverse complement strand
CATGTTGTAAAGAAAAAAAAGGCAAGGGTGGAACTTGAGAATCCTGATGTGAATATAGGCATAGAGTTATTCAACAAAAGGGCATACTTGTTTAATGAAAGGATTAATGGACTTGGCGGCTTGCCTGTGGGCATAGAAGGAAATGTTGGATTGCTGCTGGAAGATAAGGACTCATTAATAGCAGGAATATTGATGCTAAAAAGGGGATGTTCATTATCGCTTATAAAAAAGAAAGATGTTGATTATGGGCTGCTAAAAAAATTTTGCTATGGTTTTGAGCTAAAAGAATATAAAAAAATGCCAGACAATATAAAAGCCATTGTTGTAAATGATAATATAGATTATATTAAAAAAAGGGGTTTTAAGCTGACTGTATTCAGGCCCTTAATAGGATATACCAGGGACGAATTAGAAAAATGGCTAATGTATGCCTAGTAACCTATGGCTGCACTGCAAACCAGGATAATTCTGACATAATCAAAGGAATATTAAATGAGAATAAACACTATATAATCCAAAATGCTGAAAGTGCTGATGTTGTCATAATAAATTCCTGCGTTGTCAAGGGAGTAACTGCAAACAAAGTCAAATCTGCTGTTGAAAAATTCAGGAATAAAAAACTGATAATTACAGGGTGCATGGCAGAATCAGAACAGAAACTGCTGAAAAGAATTGCGCCAAAAGCATCGCTGGTCAATACGTTCCATATAACAAAAATAAATGATGCTGTTAATGGCTTGATGAATAACAGGGTGGATTTTTATATTGGAAAGAGGAAAGAGAATATTTTAGGCCTGCCCAAGTTGTTTAATGAAAATAAGATAAGCCTGCAGATAGCGCAAGGCTGCACTTCAGCGTGCAATTTTTGCGAAACTAAGCTAGCAAAGGGTTATGTTAAGTCATATTCAGAAGAGGAAATTGCAAAAGAATTGAAAAGATACTTGAAATTAGGCCATAAAAAGATAAACATAACATCAACTGACAATGGATGCTATGGGCTTGATTTAAACACTAACCTGCCAAGGCTGCTTAAAAAACTTGCTGCTGTTAATGGCAGGTTCTCATTAAGAGTTGGGATGATGAATCCAGAGCATGTTAAAAAATTTTTAGACGGGCTTATTGACGCCTACAAAGATAAAAAAATAATAAAATTCCTGCATGTCCCAGTGCAATCAGGAAGCGATAAGGTGCTTAAGGAAATGAACAGGAACTATAGCATTAAGGATTTCAAGGAGATTGTCAAGAGATTTAGAAAAGAGTTTCATAAAATAGATATAATCACTGATGTGATAGCAGGGTATCCTTCTGAATCAGAGGATGATTTTTCAAAAACAGTCTCCTTAATAGAAGAAATAAAGCCTGATGTTCTTAATATATCAAAATACAGCCCAAGGCCAGGAACAACAAGTGCAAGATTAAGGCAGCTTTCAACCCACATTGTAAAAGAAAGAACGAGAATTCTAACAAATGGATTTAAAAAATTAAAGAAAATGAAAAATAATGGTTAGATTTTAGAAAGAATCTTGTCTGCCGGATCCATGTCCTTCCATGCAATTTCGAACAATCCATTCAATGCATTTGCAAAGAAAGGTGTTGTTATCCATATTCCAACATCATAAGTTGGATGGACATCAGCATCATCCATTATCATAAACATTAGCTCCTTGCCATCAATTATGCAGAACCTGGCTGCTATCTTATCAATGGACTTTATATCAGCTACTTTCAACAGGTCTTTTGCAGCTGCTGAGCATTCCTTGTTTAATGGGGCTGCAATTCTTATTTTAACATTCTTTTTGCTTAATTTTTCAAGCTCTGGCTTCAAAGCCTCGACTTTTCTTATTAAGCCCTTTGATGTTGTCATTATGTTGACACTTTTCTGGGCGTTCTTTACCATAAGCTCCAAATGTGTATAGATATTATGCCTGCCTCTTATTGCACCAGACAGATCAGATGATTCAACAAACTCAATGCCTTCACTGTGCAATGTATCAAGCTCCTTAAGAACATCTGTTCCCCTTAAGTCTTCTAATCTTTTGACAGAGTTGTCTGATTCTTCCCTGATATTCTTCTTAACCCTTTCAACAACTTCTTTTGGTTCAACTGCAATATATTTTATAGGCTTACCAAGCTTGAGAACAACAAAACCCTTTTTTTCTAAAGACTCGAGAACATCATAAGCTCTTGATCTAGGAACATTACCAATGTCTGACAACTCTCCTGCGGTTGAAACGCCCCTTGACAACAATGCTGTCCAAATCCTTACTTCATAAAGATTAAGGTTAAATGAACGTCTTAACTTGTTTAAAAAGTCTTCTTTTACAATCATTCTGCACTACCCTCCCAGGTAAAACCCCTTTTTTAATTTTGTTTTTGTGTAATTGTTATTAACCACTTGTCAATATTAATTAGTGTTATTTACTTTGTCTCAATATAAACTTAGGTTTAATAGTAATACGCTGGTATTTAAAGATTATTATTTTTTAATTATTAAATTAAGAAAAATAATGAGTTTCTATTCTAAAGTAGTTATTTTATTTTATTTATAAATTATTTTGTGCTATCAAACAATAATGAATGAGTGAAGGTTTCATTATATATATTGAAGATTATCTTTTTCCTTTCTGTTTTTTGTAGATTCTTTCTATATCTGCCAATGCAGAAATGTCTTTTACACCCTTATCCAAGCGGATTCTTAATACTTTTGGAAATCTTAATGCAAAACCTGATTCGTATTTTGGAGATCTTTGTATTTCTTCATAAGCAACTTCTATTACAAGCCATGGCTTCAAGATGACATGCTTTCCCTCCTCCATCATAATTAACGGCTTTAATAATTTTGTAATTTCTGAATAGGTAAATTCCCCTTCTTTTTCTTTTACACCTGTTGAGACCTTGCCAACAACAAGCAGCTTGTTCTTGGATGAACATGAAACTGTATAACTGCTCAAGGTCTTTGCTCTTTTTCCTTCGCCATAATCAGACTCTGTTATAACCAGGTCTAATGTTTCAGGAATTGCCTTTAGCTTAATCCAGCCGCCTACTTTTCTTCCAGATACATACTTGGTATTTATATTTTTTACCATGACTCCTTCAAGGCCAAGGCGTATTGCATTATCAAAGAACCCTTGTATTTCTCTTGGATCTGAACTTATTATTTTTTTTTTTATTAGGAATTTCTTTAACTATCTTTTCAAGCAGCTCGCGCCTTTCCATTTGCGGATGCTCAAGCAAAGGCTTGCCATTGTAATACACTATATCAAATATATTTATCTCAACTGGAACCTCCTTTGCTATTTTTTCTATATTATACTTTCTTTTTATCCTTTGAGAGATTGCCTGAAAAGGAAGATATTTTTTTGTTTTTGGATCATAACCAACAACTTCTGAATCTATGATATAAGAAGAGCCTTTGATGCAATCATTCAGTATTGGCATTAACTCTGCAAACTGTTTTGTAACATTTTCCAATCTTCTAGTGTAAAACCAGAACTTGTTTTCTTTTCTATGAATCAATAACCTGAAGCCATCTAATTTTAAATCGCATAAAACAGGAGTGCCCAATGCTTCTAGCGCATCATCTACTGATTCTACCCTTATGGCCAGCATTGGATTTATTGGCTTGCTTATGTCTATCTGGGTCTCTTTTAATCCCTGCAATCCTCTTGCCAATGCTATCAAAGCTATTTCACCGTAATCATTTGTAACATCATATGCTGACTGAATTGCATCAATGTACTTGTTGTAATCTTCCCTATTAACATCAAATATGTTTTCTTTCTCATTATAGCTGAATTTTATTTCATGCTCGAAAAATGCCCAGACAATTGCATCCCTTATAATGCCTTCTGCTATGCCTATCCTTAAATTATTCAGGACTGTTTTTACTATATACTTCGATTCCAATGGCCTGGAGTTTGCAAGCAATTCTGAAAGAAGCTGGATTTTTCTGTTTATTGCCCCTTTCCCTGTTAATTCTGCGAGCTTTCTTAAGTTGTTAAAAATCAAGCTCGTTGTAAGTTTTTTCTGCATTAATGTTTTTTGCTTTATGTCTTTGATTAACAGCTCTGAAACCAAGCCTAGGTCTCCTTCTTTTTTCCATAGCTTTTCGACTTTTTCTTTTGAATTTCCAGTTATAGATGATAGGGCTTTGACTATGAGCAAAGAACTCATGCCTAGTTTATGCTCGTCCCAAGGAGGAAAGACAAGGCCTTGAAGAAGATAGATTACCTGTTGAATGTCTTCTTTTTGTATTTTTTTTAGCAATTTTGAGATTATGTAGGTTTTTTCAAGCCTTTTTGTTGTTTTATTTAAAGATTCATAACAATCTACCAATAAGCCATAATCCATAGAAAACTATAAAAAGATTCAGTTTAAATGTTTTATCATGCAATTACTTGAAGCCATAAAAGAAAGATGCTCTGTCAGAAAGTACAAGGACAAGAGTGTAAAGATAACAGATGTTCTTGAAATATTGGATGCTGCAAAGGAAGCACCTTCATCTGGAAACCTGCAGAACTGGAGATTTGTAATAGTTACTGATGAAGAAAAAAGAAAAGAAATTTCTGTCGCATGCTTAAGGCAGATGTGGATGCTGGAAGCTCCTGTTCATGTTGTTGTATGCAATGATCCGCATGAAGTTATTGATGAATATGAAGACCGCGGGAAAAAATATGCTGTGCAGAACTGTGCTATTGTAAGCCAGAATATCATGCTTGCTGCCTTAGAGCACAGGCTTGGAAGCTGCTTTGTTGCTGCATTTGATGATTTTGCAATAAAAAGAATATTAAGAATACCGGACGATATTGATGTTGAAGCTGTAATAACCTTGGGCTACGCTGATGAAGACGAGCATGAAAAAAAATATGGACTTGAGATCTTGACTTTTGTTAATGAATTTGGAAATTCTAAACTGCCTGACAAAAATATTGTTAAGGACGTTCTGAAAAGACTAAAAAAATAGTCTGTTTATCTTTTTTTTAAACAAGAGAGCATACCAGATGCCAACAGCTATGAATGCAGCAATAGCAAAAATAACTGGTCTGTAATCCTGCTTTGCTAGCTTTATTGGGATCTTTCAGTTTTATGTCGCAAGACTTATATCTAATTCTGATATAGCATTACTCTTTAATTAACTTGATAAACTTTTTCCTATAAGTATTAATATCTTCATTATTAATTTTTGAAATAAAATCCACTATATGACTATTGAATCTTTCAGCTTGTTTTATAGTGTCATTAACTGCCTCTTTTGTTATCATAAAATTAACATAGTATTGTTTGTCCACTCTTTCCTTTTTGGCATTGAGAATATCATTATTAGACAAACCAACTAATTCTTTTAGCAAGATTATTGAAGCATTATGATTTTCTGATTTTATACCTATTTTAAATAAAAGTGCTGTTAGGGAGTGATACATACTATAATACGCAAGGCCAACAGATTCTTCTAGTCTCTCATTTGCCAACAGAATTTTTGCAGAAATAAGATTGCTTTCAGACTTCATAATATATGACTGAGATATTTCGTCGCTGGGTTTTACAATATCAATTATACCTTTTTTATTTAACTTAATCAAAAAATTTGTTCTTTTCATAATATTGTTCAACACCTTTTAGTATAATATGGTTCTTTTCAATTTCTTTAATCAACAAGTTGGATTTGTTGTAACTACCTGTCTTTATGCTTAATTTTGTATCAAATAAACTAAGGTCTTCCTTTATCATTTTGTTGTCTGTGTCGATATAAATATCGATATCGCTATTAGGTTTAGCAATGCCCTTAGCATAAGATCCATACAAAATTGCCAGTCTGATTCGCCTGTCTTTTTGAATATTCTCAATTACCCTCCTTAAATTAGGGTAGCTTCCTAAAAACCTGTTTAACTTATAGTTTTCAGCTAGAAATGCATAGTTTCTTGCTTCTATACTTTTCTTTAAAAAATATGTCTTATTTTTACCTTCTTCCTTGTAATCCACAACATTTTCTTTTGCAAGCTCTTTTATTTTCCTTGATATATTCATGTGATTTATGTTTAGTTCTTTTGCCAGTCCCCTTACATGGTTGCTGTTATTCAAAAGCTCATTTACAATTTCCAATTTGTAACTTTTTTGTTCCATGTGTAACAATTATGTTACATTGGTATTTAAGCCTTTCGCCAAATATTAAGGTAGTTCTACCTTCTCCTGAACAGAATAAGATAGCTCAAGCCAACAGCTATGAATGTTGCAATTCTTCAAATTCAATGTACCATTTATCTGCCTGATTGTCGAACTTAAAGATTATTTGATGTTTCTTCTTGTCAATATCTAATTTGAATAGTAAAGTCTGTGGGATTGTTGTTTCATAAGAACTTCCCCTTTTGTAGATCTTTCTTTTCAATTCCATTTTTTTATTTTCCTATTTCTTTTTCTTCTGAATAAAAACAAATAACCAATAGATATTGCAACCATTGAGCTTCCAATGAAAATTGCTAGCCTGTAATCCGGCTTTGCTGGCTTTAATGGAAATTCTAGCCTTGATTTTTCATTGCAAGGCATGCAAGAGCCTCCGCAGTCAATGCCTGTTTCATCATAGTCTTTTTTATTATTGAAGCACCATGGGCAGTATTTTTTATGCTGGTCATTTTGATTCATGTTAAGGAAGAAGCTAGGCTTTTCCTTGTAAACAATATTTAATGAGGCATCATTTATGCTTATTTCAATGCCATTGCACCTGAATCTCGTATCTATATTTACCAATTTTTCTCTTTCATCCTTGCAGGAAGTTATTTTCAGCAAATCACTATATACAATTATTTCTTCTTCTGAAAGGCCTTTAGCTTCAAAGCATGTTACATTATATTCTGGTGCTGCTTCTTTTATTTTAATTAATTCTGAGCATTTTATCTCTTCCATTGGCTTTTGAGAATTGCAGATGTTTTTGTCTATGCAGGTTCTTGTTTGCTTTTCGTTAATGCAAGAGCTCCAGGAAGAACACTGCCAGTCTGGAGCGCATTCTAGAATACAATTTCCACTGTAACATTTCAAGTCATTACTGCATGCTCTTCCAGAACCAAATTCCAAGCAAACATCATCATCATAATTGCCGCATTCTTTGTAAGCAGATAAGCCTGAGCAAGTTCTCTGGCCTGATGAACATTCGTCTGTACAGCCACCTGGTGGATTGTCGCCACCGCCGCCTCCGCCACCGCCGCCTCCTGATTGATCAGCTGGCATGCTTAAATCAACTAAACTGGAGCTTGTAAAGTTATAGGATATTGAGGCCTTATCCAATGTACCTGGCCTTGTTGCATTTGTTGTATAATTCGTATAATATGTTCTTGTATTACCGTCATGCTGGTATTCAAGCAATGTTAATTCAGGGGTATAGCCAAGACTTAAGGTTAAAGCTGATGTTATGTAGATTCCTGTTTTATTGTAGAATGAAACATTTACGTTTTCAAATGCTGTATTTCCATCGTGAGCATAAACCATTAAGAACCAGTAGACTTTCAGTATGCTGGATGCAACACTTGTTGTTACATTTGTGCTGTTTATTATTTTGTTTATCAAGCTTGAATCTCCTAATGCCCTGACAGCTGGCTGTATATTCCTTAAAATTGTGTTGTTTGTAAATATGCTATTATTCACTGTATCTAACAAGACACCATAGCCAGAACTTAATGTTATGGTGTTGTTTGTTATATTATTATCTGATGATTCTGATAGGATTAAGTTAGCAATGTTTACTGTTGAAACTGCTGATAATGATGGGGTTAAAGTTCTTGAGTCTTGAGTTATTGTTGCATTTGTCAATCCATTATAAGTATAATTGTTATTGCCATTTGCAGTGAAGATATTGGCCTGGAAGTACGTGCAGTTTGTTTCATCTGCAGAGTTGGGCAGAACTGTATTAGATATATATTGTGCTATGCCCAAGCAGCTCGAGGCAACGCTATTATCAAAGAATGTTGTCAGATTGCTATGCCCCCAGCCGATATCAGAAGAATTTATTTTCACCAAGGCAAGGTGTACATTGGCTGTTCCATTCACAAGAAGGCTTACGTTTGTATTGTTTGTTACAACGCTTATTGATTCCCCAAGATTGAGGATATAGAAAAATTCACTGCCTGACGCTCCAGCAGTAGCAGTGAAATTGTATACGGCACCCAAAGCATCATTTCTATATACAGCGGCGCTCATGTAAAATTCTGTAACATAAGAGATTATTCCATTGTAGCTCAGATTGTTATTTTCTATGATGCTGTAATTGCTTGAATTTAATCTTATTCCTGCCTCGCTGTTGTTATAAACCAAGTTGTTTGATGATGGGTCGTAAATCCCACTTTGCGAGTTATTTAATATTATATTCTCTAAGATTGATATGCCTTCTGAGTCTTCAATGTAGATTCCATCCCTCTTGCTGTTGAATATTGAATTGTTTAATATCTTTGTGCTATTAGAGCCGAATATGGAGATGCCTGAGATGACATTGTTTCTTATTGTGTTGTTTATAATTATTGTGTAATTTGAGAAGTTTACTGATATGCCGTCTTTAGAGTTGTTGAATATTATGTTTTTTTCTACTGTTATGTTGGATGATTTTAATATTAGGATGCCCTGCTGTGTATTGTTGTTTATTGCGTTGTTGGTTATTGACATATTTTTGGAAGAGGTTATGTTTATGCCGAATAATATGTTTTCGTACAAGGAATTGTTTGTTATGCTTGTATTCTCGCTGTTGAATATTGCTATGCCTTCTGCATACCTATAAATTGTGTTGTTGTATACCTTGGAGTTGTTTAAGCTTATGCCATAAATTCCTGGGGCTGTTATAGAGCTTGGTGTGTATGAGACCAGAGTATTATTGTAAATCGTAAAGTTGTCGCCTGCCAGAATCATTGCATTATTAGTTATGTTCAAAAATACATTTCCAGTTATTGTTATGTTTTTGCTGTTTAAGCTGCCCGAGGGATTTACATCGCCATCTGAAATAACTATGCCGTATGAAATATTCATTATTGTATTATTGACTATGTAAGAATTATTTATATCCTTCAATGACATTGCTATGGCTGTTCCAGTCCCTCTGCGCTCAATTGTGTTGTTTATTATTGTTATATTTGAACCCTGGATGTTAAATACAGGATTATTATTGTTTGCTGTTCCATTTACTGTATTGGATTTTATGAAGTAACTATCGCCTGAATTTACTATGGCACCTGTAACGCCTAAACCAGAGCTTATTCCAATGCCTGTACAATTTAAGAGTTTATTGCCAATGAATTCATTTCCAAAACCAGCTATAACAATGCAAGCTTCAACACTGCCATCACCAGTTGCGCCAATATTTGCAAAAGTGTTATTGTAAAATTTTGAGTTGTTTATATAAATTGCAGTGCCTACATTGCTTGTTATGCCGTTACTGACGGTATAGTTTATCAAGTTGTTTCTTATGGTTACATTTGTTGATGGCAGCTTGCTCTCAAACTCCATGCCATGACCAGAAATTTTCCATATAGTGTTGTTTTCAAATATGCTATTGCTTACGTCATTCATCTCTATTGCTTCATTAGATGTATTTGCAAAAGTGTTATTTGCAATTAAGCTGTTATTGACATTGTAAAGGTATATTGTAGTTATGACATTTGCAGACATATTGATTACATTGTCATAAATGTAACTGGAGCTTGTATTGATCATTTGTATAGCTGCTCCTCGTGGTTCAAAATAGCAGTTTTTTACTGTTATATTTGTCAATTGGCCGCTACCAGGATTGGTATTTATTATTCTTTCTTGATTTCTAGTACCGATTATTCTTGTTTGGTTGCATTCTATTATTACAGATGAATTTGTAATGTTCATTGCACCATTATCGCTATTATCTACAACACTATATATGCCAGGACATAAAACAACACTTCTTTCTATTCTTGGAATATTATTTGGTACTAGGCATCTGCTGTTTGTTAAAGGCAGTGCATCATAGCTATTAATTAGGCCATTCCTGTAGCTTAGCTCTCCAATTCCATCTCCATCAGAATAATAATCATAAAATCCATAATCAGAATAGTAATTGCCTCCAATCATAGGCCCCCCTATAATATTCGTTCCTGAATAATTGCTAGTGTTCCAGAAGTTTTGACCATTATCATATACATCACATCCACTATTATTAAGAATATTATTGTAAAAGTAGTTATTGTATGAAAGAATAATATTAATACCAAAACTACCTGCGCATCCACCACTACCAAGATTACCAATTATAAAATTGTCATAAATAAGGCTGCTATTCCAACCACCATTGCCCGCTCCATTTATACCATCCAGATCATTATACGCTATGGTATTGTTAGCTATTGTTATATTTAATACAGAACCAACACTTATCCCATAGGTATTATTAATAATGGTATTATTTATTATTGTAGTGTTACCTGCATTAATATCAAGTCCTTTATTGCCATTATGTTTTATCAAATTTTTTTTGACAGTGTTGTTTAAGCTGTTACTTTGTAAGAAAATAGCTGCTGTACTGCTACCATTTGCAAACATAATTGAATTATTATCTATAATATTGCTATTGGAATAATCACTAATTCTTATACCACTAACTGTTATATTTGTTATGTTATTCTCAGTGATAGTTGTAAAATTGGATGTAATTAATCTTATAGCAGTTGTATAATTAACCATCCAACAACCACTAATTGTCACATAAGACTTAGAGTTTAAATAAAATCCGTTTCCAGATAGATTTCCAACCAGATTAGTTTTATTGCAGGTTACAAAAACAGAATCATTGCTTATTGTTATTACATTACTGTCACCATCAGTATCATTAACATAAAAAGTTCCAAAGCATAAAGTTGTATTTTCATTGATATACATATCATTTATTGGTTCAACACAATCACCATAATCAACGCTTACATTGTGCAATATTGGCCCATCAGCATTTGAATCATTGTCCAATGCAGCAAAGAAAGCCATGTACTGGAAATATCTTGAATCTGGTGTTAGGGTATTATTTAACAAACTAAGATTACTCTGCCAGAAGTATGTAATTGTTGTATTATCGGGGCCGACAAAAGGCCTTTGCTCAGCGCAATTAGAAGTAAAACAGCTTCTTACTCTAAATGAAACATTTCCAGATCTATTTGTTATATTCTCTGTCCATGATAAATTCCTCCAATTTGTAGCAATAACAGCATCAAATACCTGGCTTGTATAATTACCAGACAAAATTGCTCTGTCATCAGTTAAATTTAACTGCACAGCCAGCGTTGTTGTATTATAAAATGTTTCGTTATAGGTTCCCGCATTGAAATTAGCCTGGGTTATTGTTGTCAAAACGGCAAATCCGGTAATCTCTTGAATATTTATAATTTTAATTATTAACAAAGCCAAGATAATACTGACTAGTATTACAAAGATTTTGATGTTTTTCTTTACTTTCTTTTTTACTTTATTATCTCTTCTTTTCATCCTCTTTTTTAACTTTCTTTATATTTTCAAATTCAATGTACCATTTATCTGCCTGATTGTCGAACTTAAAGATTATTTGATATTTCTTCTTGTCAATATCTAGCTTGAATAGTAATGGCTGTGGGATTGTTGTTTCATAAGAACTTCCCCTTTTGTAGATCTTTCTTTTCAATTCCATTTTATACTTATTTTATGATTAATATTAATTGTATATTATTTAATATTAATATACTTATTTATAAATTATGTTTATAATTATTGAGTAGTAAATCATAGAAAGGTTTATATTTGTTTATTGTTATTTAAATTAAATGCTGGAAGAAATATTAGACAAAAATAATAATGTGATAAGCACAAGAAAAGGAGAATTAATCAATCTAGCAAGCATAATATACAAAATAAAGTCTTTGAGGGGTGATAATGAAGGGTTTCATAAATTAACTGTTAAGAAAAAATTAGCTTATTCGGCATTAACCTCTTTAATATTATTTACAACTATTTTTTCTTCAGAAATATATTATAGGCATTGTCAAAAACAACAAACAAATTCATATGTATACGAAAAACCACAAGAAAAAGAAAAAGGTATGTTCTATGCTGCATGGTTTGGAGGTTCTACATCTATGGCCTATCCAAATCAACTCGAAATAATATTAAATAATAAACTTCATAGTCTAAATAAAAGAACAAATGTCCATATTATCAATACTGCCGTTCCTGGCAAAAGTAGCAGACAAATATTAGATGATTTAAACAATTTAACATACTTAAAACTAGATATGATCATTTATGGCCCAGAATGGAATGACCTCTGGATGTGCGACCTGCTTAATATGAGAGAGAGAGAAACTCTTAAATGGTATTTTGAAGGCAATATTGGGGAAGACGCATTAATATCTTTAGGTAATTGGTATGAAAAACATCTTGATGTATTCAAGGGAGAATTTGAAAAAAGAAAAACTGTAGAATATGAATTTAGAAAAATTAATAATGAAGTAATGAAAAAATTGTATTTAATAAGTGCAGCAAAAAGTATTTTTGTACATTCTAGCAATAACCCACAAAATAGCATTCCACGCAAAGACCTGGAAAGAAGTGACTTTGGATATATATCACATATGGATGATTTTTCTCCAGCATATACTGAAGGTAACATGGTATCTTTTATAGAAACTGCTAGAAAAAATGATATTAGACATATAGTTTTAAGCACAACACCAGATGCCTTTGAAGTTTATGAAATATCTAAAGATTTTAATGGATTATGTAATATTATCTTTGGGTCTAATGACAATTGTGCGTATAATAGAAAGCAGTTGAATCCTATGATAAGAAAATTAACAAATGATTATGGCATTACACTTTTGGATTTTGATCGCACTTTTAATAGGTTTACAGACAAAAGTCCATTTTTTACAGATATGATGCATTATACTCCTGCAGGAATGAATATTATGGTAGATTCAGCTTTCAAAACACTCTGGCCGTACCTGAAAGACTTGCCTTGAAAACAATAAAAAGGTTTATATTTGTTTATTGTTATTTAAATTAAATGCTGGAAGAAATATTAGACAAAAATAATAATGTGATAAGCACAAGAAAAAGTAGGTTAATCAATTTAGGTAGTATTATGAAAAATACTAATAAAATTGGAAAAGACAACAACATAAAGGGGTTAAGCATAAAGAAGAAATTAATTTATTCATTGGTCACGAGCTTTATGTTCTTTTATGGCTTATGTTACCTTAATAAATATTATATGGCAAGTAATGAGGCTCTTATGTATACAAAAAAATGTGATTATGATGTCCCATGGTGCTTAGTTAAAAATTATAGAACTGAGGATTTTGAAATAAACTCCATGGGCTTTAAAGGAGATGAATTTTCAAGGATGAAGCCAGAAAATGTATATAGAATTGTTGTTTTAGGTGGTTCAACATCTTTTGGAAATTATCCTGAATATTTAGAGGATAAATTAAATAAAAAAGGTAAAGCGAATAATAAAACGATAAAATTTGAAGTTATTAATGGTGCTATAGTAGGATATAATAGCTCATTGATCTTAAAGAGGTTCGTTTATGATATAGTAACTTTAAGACCTGATTTAGTTATTTATGGCCCAGAATGGAATGATGTTGGTAGTTGCGCTTTATTAAGCGATAAAGAACGTGGGACACTTAAAAATTTCTTTTTGGGATTAGCCGACTCTGAAGCACTAAGATCATTAGGTCCCTGGTATGAAAACCACATCAAGATATTTGAAACCTATAAGAAAAACTTTAGACGTTTAGGACTACGAACTGCTGACGCTTTAGCCACAAGGGTCTATTTGCTTAAACGCGCACGTAATGAACTAAAAATAAAATTTGACGGCACAGTTCAGGTAGGTAAACAATCACATATGGATGATTATAATCCTACTACAACCTTAGATAATCTAGTTAAAATCATAAATAAGGGCAAAGAAAATAATATTAAAATTACTTTAACAACAACACCAGACGATTTTGAAGATTTTGATTTGCCTAGTATACCACCAGAATGTTTGATATTTATAGAAAAAAATGATTGGTATCGTTACAATAGAAACTCTCTGAACCCTGCTGTAAGAAATCTAGCTTTAAAGCAAAATTTAATCTTAATAGATTTAGAGAAGCATATTAATGAAGATTCAAATAAAAAACGCTATTTTGTAGCTGATGATGGTATAACTGGCGAGTTCATGCACTTTAACGACCTAGGAAACAAAAAAGTTGCTGAAATTATGTTCAAAACCCTCTGGCAGTACCTGAAAGACTTGCCTTGAATGGATTTAGTAGAGATTTAATCCATTTAACCTCTTTAAAATAAAGAAAATTTTTACAAGATTTTATGTAGGTTTAATTCGTACCATAAAACTTCAAGATTTTTAGTTAATTTTTCTTTTTTTGTTAATTTAAACCCACTTGACTTAAAAAGTTGGTTGTTTTCCATAAATTCGAATGTATCTGTTTTTAAGGAAGATATATTTTTTATCTTACACAATTTAATTAATCTGTCAAGCAACTTCTTTTTTATAGTTATATTTTTCCCCGCAACATAATGTAGCATTATACTTGAGTTATCCTTATATCCAACAATAAATCCAAGAACATCTTTATTTTCTATAGCCATAAGCCCAATTAAATCAGGATTATCAAATTCCTTGTCAATGTTCTCTTCTTTTGCATGCTCTCTGAATTTAGAAATCATATATTGCGGAAATTTGTTACTCGGGTTTTTCAAGTCATTAATCATTAATTTGGATATCCCTTTTGAATGGTTTCTTTTGATTGCAGTTAGTTTCATTATTTTACCCCGATGTATCCATTGTAATCTTATTTAATTCTTCGATTCCGAATAATGCAATATATTCCTTCCATGCGGACTCCCACGACCATGAACAGTGTTCATCAATCAAACAAGTGGAACAATATTCTGGTTGTGCTACATCTAGATTTCCGAATACACTTTCTTGTGGAGAGATATAAATCATCTCTTTAGTCATTTGTTTCCAATTTACACTTAGATATGGCCAATAATATGGATCAATTATACAAGTAGGAATTATGAATATCCCTAAATTTTTATCTCTTTTTATTGCTTGGTCTATTGCAATTTCTATGTGTGGTTTGATATCTTTATACCTTACAGCTATTTTTTCGTTATTATCTTGCGCTCGTCCTCGCATAATTAAACCATGTATTGATACCCATGCTGTTGGAAATGTATCATATGCAAATTTTACAAAATCTGGCAATTCTTGGTAAGTCTGTTTGAGTATAATCGTTTTAACTGAAATTGGCAAACTAACGTCTTCTAGATTTTTTAATCCCATAATTGTATCTTTAAAACTTCCATCTTTTTGTGTGATAGAATCATGCTTTTCTTCATCATGGCTATAAAATACCGTCATAACTCTATCAACACCAACTTCTTTAATGCTTTTACAAAGAGATTTATCTTTAAATTTACGCCCATTAGAGAGTATTGTTATATTTGCACCATACTTTGATTTAATATATTTACAGATATCTAATAGGTCTTTCCTTAATGTTGGTTCGCCTCCGCTTAGCTCGATATAATCTGTTTTAGATGGTTTAATTTCATCAATTTTATTAATAGTCTGTTCTAAACTTAAATATCCTTTTTCATCAGATTTTCTTGCGCATGATATACAGGCATTATTACAATCGTAGTTTAGCACCAAAAATATCTTTCTCATTTTACTCCGAAATTTTGTGAATAATAAAGGCAAACATTTTCTGAGCGAATCTATCAAAAAAATTGGTTGGAGCCCAAATATATAATCTTTTAAGATACAAAAGGCTCCATTTTTTAAATTAGTACCAACTTCCTGGTCCCATACCTATATTATATTTTTGTATCTCTCCTTTTGTGTCTCCAAAAGTTACTGGTATATATCGACCTAGTTTTTGTGAATACACTTTTGTAATTTTACTTGGTGTGGCTCCAGGTTTTTCGTTATGTTCTAAATTTTCCTTTTCTATGTTACCTATAGTTTGTACAAGATCCATATTGCCCCCCTATATTTTATTATGTTTTTCTTATATTTAAATTATTTGTTATATATAATTTTAATTCAATTTATGCATTAACTAGTATCTCTTCTAATGTAGCATATTTCTTGTACCTATCAATATTGTAGCATAACTGATCCATCATAGGCTCCATCATATTTTTATATTGTTCAACCAAGCTATTCATGCTTCGGTAGTTTAGGTCATTTACATATAGCCTCATATTCTTTGTTAAATCCCTTGTCATGCCATTCATCATGCGAACAATAGCCATTATGTCTTCACTTGTCTTTTTCTTTTCTTTTTTGATGACTCTTTTCTTGCTGTTAAACAAGTTTTTTACATATTCAAATAATCCCATTTTACCCCCAACATACATAATTCCACCATTCTTTTATTAATACCACGAGATAGAAGTAACATCTATATAAATGTATGGTATATATTTTATATATTGTATATATTTATTTCGCAAAATTTCCGGAATTATTGCAAGAAATATGGTTTGTGGGTTAAAAACAATGGTATTTTCAGAATTGCCGAAACTCAGCAAAACTCTTTTAAGCCTTTCTTTCCTATAAAAAGGCATGTCATTAACAGATAAGATTAGAAACAGCAAATTCCTAAGAACAGTTGCAGCAACCAGCATCTTAGCTTATGCTATAGCTTGCGGCTCTTCTTCTGGAAGTTCAGATAATGGCGATGGTGGAAATAATTTGCCTGCAAGATTAAAGGTTGAATTGGTTTGCGGTCCTACTGATCAAGCAGTTTGCGGCGGTCCAGCAAGAGATCCACCAGCAGGATTCATAACGCATTATTATTCAGATAATATAACAGAACTTAATGGAACCGGCGTTACATTAACATCTAGAATAGTTGGTAGTACATGTGGTGGTGGAGAGGTAAGAGAAAATATACTTAAATCAATACAGCCAAAAAGTTCGATAAACATACCTGATGAATGGGATAGCAACTGTTCTTCTGAAAGATTTATGGTAACATATAACGG
Source organism: Candidatus Woesearchaeota archaeon (assembly GCA_018303485.1). GTDB lineage: Archaea > Nanobdellota > Nanobdellia > SCGC-AAA011-G17 > JACPNG01 > JAGVYC01. The sequence continues at coordinate 44,570 of JAGVYC010000008.1, read as the reverse complement.
CACAGATGATTATGGTAATTCTGTTTCTATATCTCACACATTATCTTATAATAGAAATTAAGGGTTCCAACCAGGTGAATTATCCGGCTCAACTGGTTGATTTTCTGGTGGTTGCTGAGGATTAGCTGGTTCTTGCGACCCGGATCCACCTGAATCACTTGCTATAACAGGACATTCACCGCACACAAGAGCCAACAAAATATTCAGAGGATTCTTTTATTTCAGATATGGCATAAATATCATTATCTAAACTTAAGCAAGATGTTTCAATGCCAGCAAAACCCTTTTAAGCCTTTCTTTCCTATAAAAAGGCATGTCATTAACAGATAATATTAGAAACAGCAAATTCCTAAGAACAGCAATAGCAGTAGCAAGCTTGTCTTATCTTGTTTCTTGCGGCTCTTCTTCTGGAAGTTCAGATAATGGCGATGGTGGAAATGGCTGCATAGAAGACTGGGTTTGCAATGACTGGGGCTCTTGCCAGAGAGATGGAAATCAGTACAGAGTCTGCCGGGATCTTAATGAATGCGGAACAACTTATGACAAGCCAGAAATTGAAAGAGAATGCACTGTTGATCCTTGCGCTAATGGGGAATGTGATATAACGGTTTACCATAATGGACTAGAAGATTTAGCTTTCAATAATGAAGACAGAGATAGGAACGGAATTTTAGATATAGATGATTTTGCAAATAATGTGTCTAGAGGGTGTAATGTACAAGGTGATGGTACTTGTATTTATTTTAGTCCTAATGAATCTAAAGAGGGTTTTAAAAACATCGTAAACATCATAAATTCTATAGATTTTGAGGGAATTAATAATAGAACAATAGCCCATCGTTATGATGGAGAGAACCCCATTATTAAAGACATACCCGATCAAAACATGGATGTTTTAGTTAGAATTGCTAGATTATATTAATCATTATGGACATGGATTATAAATTGAAGGTATGCAGCTTTCTCCAGTATTTGCATTGCAGTTCCCGTTCCAGCAGCATCTGAAATTACTGCAAGAGCCAACAAAGTATTCAGAGGATTCTTTTATTTCAGATATGGCATAAACATTCTCATTTAGCTGCAGACAACTTGTTTGAAATGATTCTAATGTCTGCCTATTGATTATCGCCGTATTGCCATCAATGCAGTTACTATAAACTATGTTCAATGCAGCAAAAGGATTAAAATCATTCTCAGGGTTAATATAAATTATATCACTAAGCATGTTCTCATTTTCCCTTGGCTTAATCCCAACAACTATCTTACCCTGTTCTATGCCTATATCTCTTGGCATGGTCAAAACACCAACACCTGCAAAAGAACCTAGGCTTAAATCAGTATCTGCTTTTCCATCTTTATCTTTATCAACATTAAATTCTTGGTAAAGGTTGTAAGAAAAGTCGAGTCTGTTTAAACTAGATGTTGTGCTGCCTTTGTTTATCGAAATATCAGCAAAATACTTTGCATCAATTTTATCATTATTTAAACTTGCATTAATATCATCATCTGTAGAATAGATTTCGATGCCAGAAACACTGCCCAATACACCTAGACAGTTAATTGATTTCATATATTCTTCTATGCCATCTGTGCCAACCAATCTTAACCCTTTAACAAGGCCATTTTCCAAGCAATCTTTTACATATGCATTTACTTCTTCAATCTTATCATTGACAAACTGCTTGTTGCTTACAGAAACTCTTGCCAATGACATATATAATACCGTCAGCAGAACAATTGCTATAAGAATAACAAATCCGACCAAAACAAAAGCTGTTAATTGCCCTCTTTTTTTCATGAACTTCATAAATATCTAAGTTTTAAATATGTTGCTATCCTGGTTTTCATATTATTATTTTGTAGCTTTACCTGAAAGACTTGCCTTGAAAATCGAGATTTATTTCTAAGCAGCTATTCTGTAAAGCAATAAATTTGACATTTTTTAACCATTTATTTTTTTAGTTCTCTTTCAATATCTTTTAAATCAAACATCTGCAAATCCTTTTCTTTTATTGCCTTTTTGAAGCTCTTTGCAAATATTGCATATCGTTCCTTTCTATTTCCATTGTGCCAGTCTACAAATTTTGCCTTTTCTTTTAGTTCATTTAAAATTTTACCTGCATCTACATTATCCTGCCATTTGCATTCGCAGAACATTATTTCTTTTGTATCTTCATTTAAGGCAACTATGTCTATTTCTTTATCCTTGTACCACCACCTGTTGATTTTAGAAAAATTAATTTTATTCGATCTGTTCATTTCTTCTAATGCTGCCTTGCATACATCTTCAAATGTATGGCCAATATAATCATTTAAATATTTAAATATATTCTCAATAACTACATTATAATTTTCATTTTCAATAGTCTCTTTATTCGGATAAATAAATCTAAACCAAAATTTAAAGAAATTATCGCTTATTATATAAATACCCTTTCTGCTTTTAAGAGGATTTTCTGTTACTGGGACTTCCCTTTTGATCAGCATTAGTTCTGTTAGAATTGACAGATATTTTCCTACTATTCCTTTGTCCAGACCAGTATCATTAATAATTTCAGATATTTTTGTATTGCCCTTTGCAACAGAGGATATTATGGAATAATAATACCTTGGCTCCCTAAGCTCTTCTTTGAGAACGAATTCTACATCTCTGCATAAAAAAGAGTCTTTCTTTAATACTTTTTCTATCAAGTTCCATCGTAAATCCTTTTTAATGTTATATTCTAATACGTAGGCAGGCGTACCGCCAAAAACAGAATAGGCTTTTACTGCATCTTCAAAAGTCATATTTAGATAGTCTAATGCCTGCTTAAGGCTAAATGGCGTTATCAAGAGTTGTGACGTTCTTCTGCCATATATCGGGCTTTTATGCCCCAATAATCTTTCCATCATAGAAATGCTTGAGCCACAAAGAATTAAGCATATCTTGCTATTTTTCAATTTATTGTCCCAATAGTCTTGCAATATGGAGGTTATTGATTTATTTTCAGCAACCAAATATGGAAATTCATCAAGTGCTATAATAATTCTTTTCTTTGAACGTTCATTGATATATGTAAAAAATGCATCCCAATTTTTAAAATGGTTTTTTGCCAGAGTTTCATCTTTTAAAAACGTAGACAGGCTTTCAGAGAACTTTCTTAATTGGAGCTCTTCAGATTCTTCTCTAGCGAGGAGTTTTAGGCCATAATTCTGCTTTAAGATCTCATTTATTATTTCGCTTTTTCCGACTCTTCTTCTACCGTAGATTATTATAAATTCTGCTTTATTAGAAGCAATCCTATCTTTCAAAAGTTTCAATTCCTCTTTTCTGTTGATGAATGCCATTTTATTAATCTAGAGTAAGTTACTTTAAAGTATACTAATATTTAAACCTTTCGATTGATGTCTTTTTCTTCAAAACTCTCTGGCCGTACCTGAAAGACCTGCCTTGAAAAAAACAAATGCCAAGCATAACCTTTATAAATCTTTTTACCACTTAAAAGTAAAATGAAAATTATAAAACTCTTTAGGCGGCATATTACTATAAAAAGCAAGGAAGAAATAGAGCTTGAAGAAAGGCTGAAAGAAGAGCTAAGAAAACAAGAAGAAACAAGAAAAGGGCCATTGCAAGATTATATAAGAAACAATATAACACATCTTTCTCCAGAGGACTTTGTTCCACATTACAATAAATTAGATTACATGGCTATAACATTATATTCGACAAAAACACAAGCAGATATACATAACTTTGAAACAGATGTTGTCCAAAAATGCCTGGAGGACATGGCACAGCAGGCAATTGATAATGAATGTAATCATGTTGTTGGATTAAAACAGCTAGCTTACAATGATATGGCGAGCAAGGCAACATCTGGCGGTTTTATACTTCTTGGCGGCACTGGAATTGGAATTGCAAGGCCATATGGGACTTATTCAAAATATCTGGCATTGATTGGAACTGGATTGATTAAGAAAGTAATATCTTAAACCATATTGTAATAGTTAAAAATCACATAACTAAAATCTCTAGGGCATTGTAAGTTGCAAATCCAACAAAAGAACAGATGTTATAAACAATGATGTTCTTTGCATAACCTCTGGCTTCAAGCTGGAAATTGTTGGCTGTCATCAAACCAGGTATAATGACATTGCCATGCGGGCTTTCGTTGTTAAAAAGCATTTTAGCTCCAAACCCGATTAGATAACCCAGTATGGCGCATTGCACTAATGCCTTTTTCTTATCTATTACATAATCCTCTGACATCTTGTTGTCTATTGACATGCAAAGAAAACAATAGCAAAAATTATTTAAATGTTTCTTATAAAATCTTTTTTTATCTAATTTGATTGAAAAAAAAGAAAAAAATGCCAATGCTCCGGGGAGAGCATCAGCAAAAGACTAAAGTAGGGGTTTAGGGGGAGTTACCATCTTTTCAGATGGATGCCCTAAAGTATGATCTATCGTATGATCTATCGCACCAAATCTATGCCTAGCTCTTCACTCATTCTCATGGATCTTGAAGCTTGTTTTTTCTTGTCCACCTTACCAAGTATGTATGGGCTGTTTACGCCTGTTATTATTGTCATTACTCTAACACGCCCTTTTAGCTCGTTGCTAATTCTTGCGCCCCATATTACATTAGCGTCTACGTCAAGAGTTTCTGTTACCATCTCATTTATCTTTGAAACTTCATCCAATGTCATGTCTTGGCCGCCTGTTACATGTATCAAAGCGCCTGTTGCACCCTCATAACTAACATCCAATAAAGGATTTGCTAGTGCTCTTCTAACAGCTTCTTCAACACGGTGTTCTGAATCAGACTCACCAATGCCTATAACAGAGACTTCTCCATTGGCCATTATTGCTTTAACATCTGCATAATCCAAATTGACTAAAGATGGAACTGCTATTATCTCAACTATGCCTTTAATCATTGTTGCAATCAACTCGTTTGCTACTGCAAATGCCTGCTCTATTGGCAAGTTGCCTGCAATTTGAACCAGCCTGTTGTTATCAATAACAATTACTGTATCAGATGTGTCCCTTAATTGCTGCAAGCCGAATTCTGCTTTATCAATTCTAGCTCTTTCAATTTCAAATGGCATTGTTACTGTACCAATTACAATAGCTCCAGCTTCCTTTGCTATCTGGGCAACAATTGGGGCTGAACCAGTACCTGTACCTCCACCCATTCCAGCACATATAAAGACCATATCTGTGTCTTTTAGAACTTCTTTGATATCATGTATTGATTCTTTGGCGCAGTCTCTTCCTTTTTCCGGATAACCGCCACAGCCAAGACCTCTTGTTAAGTCTTTGCCAATTAATATTTTATGATCAGCATTCATCAAATCAAGATGCTGCTTATCAGTATTCAATGCTATAACTTCTGCACCCTGTATTCCTTTTTTATATAACCATGTTGTAGCATTAGAACCTGCACCACCACAACCAACAACCTTTATATTTGCTTGACCTATTGTGGTCATTTGACTTAAACTACCAGATTCACTGGCTGTTTTTAAGGCATTTTGTACGATAAATTCCATTTTGTCCCCCTTTTTTTTATTTTTTTATTATTGAGGTGTATATACTGCAATACCATAATATTTATAAATAAGTTCAGCATACTTACCTCTTAAGAACGAGTTTTAATTGTACCCAACTATTAAACTCTGACTATTTATCTTGGTTATGCAAGTAACTAAGAAACGTGCCCAATACAAGTTCATCTTGAATTTGCCCATGGTTTAATACCCAATTAAACCAAACATCAAGGATGAATGATTCTCTTTTTCTAAAATATTATAGTAAAATTATATGATAGAAGAACATATATATAAATATTATTTAATTAGAAAATATATTTTGTAGTATATAGATAATTATTTAAAGGCATTTTGTTATTAATTTTTCATGTCTGTAAAAATAGGTGATTTCGTTGATATTGCTGCTGATGGTTCAAATTATAAAGGCAGGATAATGCCTAATTCAAGCAAAGATGTTATATTTCTAAAGCTGGAGAGCGGCTATAATGTGGGTATAAACAGAAACAGCATAAAGAGCATTAAGCTTGCAAAGGAAGTTAAAAAAAACAATATAAAAACTAAAAAGACAGCGGTAGAACAAAAAAAAGGTCTGCCGAAGATAGCTATATTGCATACAGGCGGCACTCTTGCAAGCAAGGTCGATTATGAAACTGGCGGGGTTATTTCCAGATTCAAGCCAGAAGAATTATTAGATCTATTTCCTGAAATCAGAGAAATTGCAAACATAAAGAGCGTTTTCATAAGCAACATGTTTTCTGAAGAGATGAGATTTGAGAATTATGCTAAAATTGCAAAGGCTGTTTTAAAAGAAATAAATTCTGGTGTTAAGGGAATAATAATCGGGCATGGAACTGATACTATGCACTACACAGCCGCTGCATTAAGCTTTATGTTTGAACACTTGAATGTTCCCATCCTAATTGTTGGGGCTCAAAGAAGCTCTGATCGGGGTTCAAGCGATGCTGCAATGAATCTGGTTGGCGCTATAGAATTCATAAACAAGACAGAGTTTCATCAAGTAGCTATATGCATGCATGAATCAGAATCTGATGATAATTGTATAATCCTGCCGGCTGTCAAAACAAGAAAGATGCATACATCAAGGAGGGACGCTTTCAAGCCAATAAATGACAATGCCATAGCAAGGGTAAATTACAAAACAAGAACTGTTGAAATTCTTAAAAAGATTGAAAAAGAAAAACCTAAGAAAAATGTTTTGAAAATAAAGTTTGAAGAAAAAGTCGGGATATTAAAAACATATCCTAATATTAATGCAAATATAATAAAATGCTACAAGGGATATAAGGGATTAATAATAGAAGGAACTGGCATGGGGCATATGCCAATAAGCCAGGGTGAAAATAAAAAAATATTCAATGAATTAAAAAAGCTTGTCAAATCCGGCTGCATAGTTGTAATGACATCACAATGCATTTTTGGCAGCGTCAATATGAATGTCTACAGCCCCGGAAGAAATCTTTTGGATATTGGAATTATTTCTGGAGAAGATATGCTGACAGAAACTGCATATATAAAATTAGCCTGGTTATTGGGCAATTACAAGAAAGACATTGTTAAAGAGCTTATTAAAAAAGATATAAGAGGGGAAATCAAAGAAAGAATACTGCCTGATGAATATTTAAGCAAATATGATTTCAATAAAGGAACTGATTGACAAGATCAGGTTTGACAAGAACTTAAAGAAGGATGATTATGAATTTTTTTATGCTGACAGGATTTTAAAAAAGAAAATGAGCTTTAGATTTGATGACATAAAAGAATTTGGAAATTTTTTAACACTTGAAACAGGCAACAAAAATATTGAATTGCCTTTGCATCGAATTAGAGAAGTTAGAAAAAACAATAAATTGATTTGGGAAAGAAGAAATGAGGCCTGAAAATTTTGGATTGAAAATCGGCATAGAAATACACCAGCAGTTAGAAATGCACAAATTATTCTGCAAATGCCCGAGCTTAGTTAATGATCCAAATCCAGCAGATGTATTTTTTGAAAGAAAACTGCATATTTCTTCAGGTGAAATGGGAACAATGGATGCTGCTGCAATGTATGAAATAAAAAAAGGAAAAACATTTTACTATGAAGGCTGTTCAGGTTCAAGCTGTTTAATAGAAGCTGATGATGAACCTCCCCATAATGCAAATATTGATGCATTAAAAACAGCATTGGAGATTGCTTTATTGGTAAATGCAAAACCAGTTGATGTTGTGCAATTCATGAGGAAAATTGTTTTGGACGGCAGCAATACATCTGGATTTCAAAGGACTGCATTAATTGCAAGCAATGGATTTATAGAAACATCAAAAGGAAGAGTGGGTATATTATCAATATGCTTGGAAGAAGAGGCTGCAAAAAAGATTAATGAAAATGAAAAATCAGTTAATTACAGGCTGGACAGATTAGGAGTTCCATTAATAGAAATTGCAACAGATGCAAGCATAAAAGATCCAGAACATGCAAAAGAAACAGCTTCTATATTGGGAATGATTTTAAGGTCAAGCGGCAAGGTAAAAAGGGGGCTTGGAACAATAAGGCAGGATATTAATCTAAGCATAAAAGGAAATCCAAGGGTTGAAATAAAAGGTTTTCAAGACATGAGGAGCATACCAAAAATAATTGAATATGAAATAAGCAGGCAAGAAGAGCTATTAAAGAAGGGAGAAATGTTAAAAGCAGAGGTAAGAAAAGCAGAGCCAAATTTAACAACATCCTTCCAAAGGCCAATGCCTAGCGCTTCTAGAATGTATCCGGAAACCGACATTGTAACAATACCCATAACAAATGAATTGCTTAAAGAAATAAAATTGCCTGAATTATTAACAAATAAAGCAATAAAACTGGAAAAGGAATTCGCAATAAGCCCGCAGCTGGCATTAGAAATTGCTGAAGATGAAACTTACTTTAGATTACTAGTTGAACGTTTTAAGAATATACTGCCAAGTTTAATAGCTATATCTATAGTAGAAGTGCCAAAGGAAATAAAAACAAGGTTTAGTTATAATGCCAGCAATAAAGAAATTGAGGAGCTTCTTGGATTCTTGGACAAGGAGAGAGCAACAAAGGAAGCCATGATGAAAATACTTGAAGATAGGGCTAAAGGAAAATTTGTCAATATTGAAGATTATAAGCCTGCTGATGAAAATATAATTGTAAAAAGCATAGAAAAAATAATAAAAGATAATAAAAATTTAAGTGCAAATGCAATAATGGGTATAGTGATGGCAAAATATCGGGGAAAAATAGAGGGAAAAAAAGTCATGGAAATGATCAAATCTTCTCTAAATTCTTAACCTTGCCAGCTAGGTCTATTATCCTTATGTTTTTTTAGTATTTCCATAGCTGTAACAAAAGAAAAGGGATTTAAAAAGCTTAGTAAAGGTCTGAATCTTTTATTATTTTATCTGCATCAGGTAGTGGTGAGACAGTACCCTGCTTGCCGCAATTCGGACAGGTTAATGGCGGCTTATCCTTTAATTTCATTGTAAACTTATACCTGCAGCGATTGCACGTGAATTTCCCCATGAAAGCAAGTTATATTTTCTTATTTATTAAGTTTATGGTGCTTGGGTGTTTGTATAGGACTAAGTAGCCTCCTTAGTTAGTATAATTACAGCAGATGTTCATGGTTTAATAACATTTACTTCTTTTACCTTGTCAAAATGCTTATCATATGAAACTAAATATTTAATTTTATTTTCTACCATACAACTAAGAATAAGTGCATCATCAAAATCTAATTTATATTTTTCCATAAAATTAGTTGCAGAATAAATTTCTTTTAAGCTTGGTCTTAATATGCTAACTTTTATGCTACTGATGAAAATAAGAAAGTTTTTCATATAAACAGGGAAATTTAGCTTGCTATTTATTATAAGCAAACAAGAATAAATAACAAAATCAGAGGTATAAAATGGTGTATTCTTAACTAATAAATTCTTAAGAAACTCTTCACATTTTGTGTAATTTGCATTTTTAAGCGCTATTTCTAAGAAAATGTTAGAATCTATAAACACCTATTTCACCCATAATTTTTTTGCTGAATGCTGCAATTCTACAGAACCGCTTTTTGTTTTTTTTAATATGCCTTCTATTAATCTAAATGGTTCTTCAACTACAGCAATTCCTTTTTGCTCATTAATCCATCTCCTAAAGGCTTCAAAACTTGCTTTTTTTAATGCCCCTTTTGAATAACCATACTTGTGCATAGCAACCTCCCTAAACTCCATTTCAAGGTCTAATTCTAATCTTAGTGACATATGTACATATTAACATAAAGGAGTATATAAATCTTTTGATTATCGGATCTGTATGTGCTATCATGGATTACTTGGACCGTTCTCCTTTTTAAAATCGTTCTAGCATTTTTAATGTTCATCATATCTTCAAGAACTTCACAGTGGACTATATGCCCAGAAAATAATAAATTGATAATAGATTCTTAATATCGAATTTACTTATATTTATTCCAGTTTGGGTGAATGCCTCATAGCTTGCTGCGACTGAGAGATTCACTTGCTTGATGCTTGCCTGCTTCTGTCGGATATTGACCTGTAATGCAAGCTGAACAGAGATTCTCACTCTTTGTTCCAATTGCATCGACTAAACCGTCCAATGTTTGGTACTTTACAGAATCAGCACCAATGTAATTAGCAACCTGCTCTTCTAATTTATCAGATGGATACCTTGCAGCAATAAGCTCTCTGTAAGTTGGAAAGTCAATGCCATAAAAACAAGGGCTTATTAAAGGCGGTTCTGTTGAACGCAGATGAACCTCTGTTGCACCAGCATTTTTTACTAAGCCTACAATGAGCTTGCTTGTTTCTCCTCTTACAATGCTGTCATCTATTAGAATAACTTTTCTCCCTTTTATTCTCTCTTTTATTATTTTGTATTCCCTGTACATTATCTGCTCTCTTTCATCTAACTTGTTGATAAAACCCCTGCTTCCTTTGGTTTTGACAATAGCTGATCTTGATGGTATTCCAAGAGTCCATGCATAAACCTCTGCCGCAGGTATTGCTGTATTTGGCACTGGAACTACAACATAATCACTTGGAGTGTTCTTGAACTTGTCTTTTAATGGCTCGATGCTTGCAAGTTTAAAACCGAGATTTTCCCTGATCTTGTTTACAGAACCACAATCTAAAATTGAATTAACATCAGCAAAATAAACATATTCGAAATGGCAGTATGACCGCTTATGGATTTCGACTAATTTCTTGATGGCTGGTTTTTTTGTGTTTAGTATCAAGCATGAGCCAGGTTCAATTATCTTGAAATTGCTTATACCGATGCTTTCCAAGGCAACACTTTCAGATGCCGCTGCATAGAAATCTTCATTCTCGCCCCATACAAACGGCTTAAAACCAAGAGGGTCTCTTATAACAAGCAAATTGCCATCAGCAAATTGTGCTGTAATATTGTATGCACCATCAAGTCTTCCCATCAAATCCTCGCTTATCCTGAGAAGATTTGGTTTATTGTACCCTTCTTTATTTCTTTTAATTCTCCTTTTAAGGCTTAATGAAATAAGATGCATAATGGCTTCTGTATCCAGCTTGGTATCTAAGATGTAACCTTCATCCATTATTTGTTTTGCCAAAGCATCGTAGTTTGCTATATTGCCGTTAAAGCCTATGCAAAATCTTTTTGATGCCCTTCCATGGTGCCTCAACATTGGCTGTGCTTCTCTTCTTAATGTTAAGTAATCTTCCCCACTACCAGAGGTTGCATACCTAACATGGCCTATGCCAGAGATTCCTTTGCAATACTTGATGATGTCCAAACTGGGACCCTTTTTTGTAACTTTATATACAGCATCGACATCGCCAACATCTTTAAGAAGTTTTAATCTTATTTCATTATCTTCGTTAAATGGGTTGTATGTTGATATTCCAGTGCTTAATTGGCCCCTGTGTTGCAAGTTTGACAGCATAACATAAAGAAGCTGTGGCACTACCTCTAAATCATAATTGCCTTTTTTTGATTTTTTAAGGTAAATTGCTGCTACACCACACTTATCCAACACATCAGCCATTTCATTCACATTGATTCTTTAAGTTTTTAAATGATTATTATGCTGCAAAATATATATTGTAAGAAGCAAAATATTCGTTTTAAAGGGTTTCACGAAAAGTATAAAAACAGTCCATTTATTTTAATTGTCAGAGGTGGTTTAAATGATTAAGTTTGATGATATTGGACCTGAAAAGATTCTTGAAGTTTATGATGCAGAAACAAAAATGCATGGCTTTGTTATTATTGATAATACTAATCGTGGGCCTGGAAAGGGAGGAGTAAGAATGACGCCAGATATTACAGCTGATGAAGTATTTAGGCTGGCAAGAGTGATGACATGGAAAACAGCAATGGCTGACTTGCCTTTTGGAGGGGCGAAATCAGGCATAGTTGCTGATGCTAAAACTTTAAGCCAGAAACAAAAAGACGCAATTGTCGCAAATTTTTCTAAGGCATTAAAAATTGTTTCTCCTGAGATATATATTGCTGCTCCTGACATGAACACGGCAGAGCATGAAATGGAAATATTTGCAAATGCCAATGGCTCATTAAAATCCTGCACTGGAAAACCTGCAAAAATGGGCGGGTTGCCGCATGAACTAGGCAGCACTGGATTTGGCGTTGCTCAGAGCGCTATTGTTGCCATAAAACATTTGAATATGAATATAAAAAAGACCAGCTTTGTTGTTGAGGGTTTTGGTAATGTTGGATGGTTTGCTGCAAAGTTTTTAACAGATTATGGCGCAAGGCTGGTTGGTGTTTCTGATTCAAAGGGTTTTATTTACAGTAAGGATGGAATTGATTTCAAGAAACTTGAAGATGTTAAGAAGAAAACAGGAAGTGTAATTAATTACAAACCCGGAAATTCCATGGAGGGAAGAGAGATTTTAAAAGCAAAAGCTGATGTGCTGATAACAGCGGCAATACCTGATTTGGTAAAAGAAAATGATGTCAGCAGCATGAATTTCAAGCTCATAGTAGAGGGTTCTAATATACCGATGAGTGCTGATGTTGAAAAATTGCTTGCCAAAAAGGGAATTTTAGTTGTTCCTGATTTCGTTGCAAATGCCGGAGGGGTAATAAGCTCCTATATTGAATACATTGGTGGAACAAAAGCACAGATGTTCAAGATGATTGAAGAAAAAATAAAGAAAAACACAGAGCTTGTCCTTAACAATGCTAAAAATGAGAATATGCCGCCAAGAAATGCCGCTGAAGAAATAGCAAAATTAAGGGTAATCAAAGCTAAAAAATAACATGGTTGTTAAAGGTGTTAAAGAGCTAAGGAAAGAATATTTTAAAAGAAAGAGCTTAATAAAAAAAAGATTAAATGAATTCAAGAAAAACAAAGATATTTTTTATGAGCTGTGTTTTTGCATATTAACGCCGCAAAGCAATGCCAAGAAATGCTATGAAGCTGTTAGGATTCTGAAGGAGAAAGATTTCTTGAACAAGGATTTTGATGTAAAGCCTGTATTAAGAACAAGAACCAGATTTTATAAAAACAAGGCAAAATACCTGGCATTAGCCAAGAATAATTTCAGCGAAATAAGGAAATATTTGGATAAGACTGGTTTTGAAGCCAGAGAAGACCTTGTGAAGAATGTAAAGGGCATTAGTTACAAAGAAACCAGCCATTACCTAAGAAATACAGGCTATAGAAATCTTGCAATCCTAGACAGGCATATATTGAAAAATCTGCATAAACATAATGTCATAGAAATCTTGCCGAAACATTTAAACAAAAAAATTTATTTGGACATTGAAAGGAGATTTGCATTATTCTCTAAAATAGCAAAAATACCCATGGACGAACTAGATTTATTATTCTGGAGCATAGAAACTGGAAGAATATTCAGGTAACTATTTCAAATGTATTTCAGCAACATCATTATCTTTTAGAACATAATCAAGCCCCAGCACCTGGCCAGGAAACCTTGAAGATCCCCAAATTCGGGCAAACCTAAAATTTTTCAAGAAATCTTTATGAATAAAAACAGCCAAATCTTTTATTGTAGAATTTTGCTTCATTGCAATTGGCGGATGATCTTTCTCTTTGCCTGGTGTTTTGGTATAAACCTTAATCAGGCCAAGCTTGTTCCAGATATTATTTTTTATATCTTCAAGATTAAAATTTTTAAAATCGTTTTTTATAATAAGCAAAGGCAGAAAAACTGTTGAAGGATTTAATAAGCTATCAAAATCAGCCAATGAGATATTTTCATGAAACTCTATTATGGCGTTATATATTGAATAATTTTTGCATTTCTCAACTATGGCAGCATATGGGATGTTTGTATTTCCAATGACATTTATTCCGCCTGAAGCTTGTTTTTTTATAATCACATTCGGGCTTTTTTTATCCAGCCTTATGTTTGCTTTTTCAAATTCTTCTTTTAAGAAATTTATTTCAGAAGCTTGTTTGATCAAGAATACTACAAGGCTTGAGTTCCTGATTATTGAAAAAAACATGGGGCCTTTGTCCTTGTACATAAAATCTTTGGTTATTGCTGGAATTTCTATAAGCTGGAGTTTAATGCCAAGGTAATCCAAGATTCCAAGCTCAGGCATTTTTGTTGTAAACTCGTAGTCTGCTATTGCTACTTTTGCATTTGTTAATTTTGACAATAAATATGACTTGCCTGAATTTGTCAGACCGCATATAACAACCTGGGCTACACCCTCTTTTTTTATTGTGAAACTATGGGAAGATTTCTTTGCTATTTGCTTTTGTTTTGCCATTAAAAGCTTTAATTTGGAAATTTTTAATTTTATATCTGCCCTAAGAACTTCAGAACCTTTGTGGCTGGGCGCATGGCGAAGCAGATTTTCAAGCGCTTTTAACTTTTCCTCTGGTGTTTTTGCCTCATGATACTTGCGTTCTGCTGCACCATATTCCGGACCTGCGTTTATTGGCATTTTTCAAAAGATTTTTAAAACCCCCTATATTAATTATTTCATGGCTTTTAATGACCTATTTAATATATCATCATCGAATCTATTAATAAACCTTATTGCTGCTGTTATTATCCTTATAGCAGGGTTCATACTTGCCGGGGTATTAAGCAAGCTGCTAAAGAAGGTTTTAAGGGAACTGGAAACAAACAAGATTCTAAGGGAACAAGCTAATGTAAAGCTGCCTGTCGAGGAGTTCTTAAGCGCTGGCTTAAAATTTATAATATACCTAGTTGCTATAATAATGGCATTAAACCAGCTTGGATTAACAACCACAACCTTGCAGATCATCCTTGGGGCTATTTTAACGGTAATTATAATATTCATAATACTGGCATTCAAGGATTTCATACCAAATGCTGTTGCAGGGTTTTTAATATACCAGAAAAGCATGATAAAGAAAGGGGATTTGATAAGGGTAAAAAACATTGAAGGAAGAGTGATTCATGTTGATTTATTAGAAATAAGGGTTATGACAAAAAACAAGGATGTTGTGCATATACCAAATTCTTACATCACAAAGCATGAAGTCATCAAAATGGGTTAATCTTTTAATTTGCCTGTATTCTTCTCTAGAATTTTTATTCCAGTTTGGGTGATCGGGGCTTTACTCTTCGCTGGTATCAGAAATTTCTTCTACATGCCTGTCGCGATGGACATATGCAAAATTTGGAGTGGCAACAATCCAGTCCTCGCCAAAACCAGCTATATCTCCTTCCAAAGCATCGCAAGTTTTTTTTAATTTGTTAACAGCCCTTTTTAACTCTACAATATCCTTGTCTCTCAAAGGAGCGATGTTAAGCAAAACTATAGTACTGCCTTCTCTCAACGCATCCAATACTGGTTTAATATCAGTAAAATCAGTTATAACAAAAGGCCTAATGACTGCTTTTGCCATAGAAAATTCCTTTTTTTCAGGCTCTACTTCGAGATAATCGCCTGCATAGTCCTCATAATCATAATCTCTTGAACCAGAAATCTTTTCCTTAATCTTGTTTAATGCCTCTTTCATTTGACCTCTTATTTTTAATAAACAATGTTATAAGATATATATAAATATTTCTGTAAGCTATTAATCATATCTATTGCAATAACTGCCTATTTATCGCTCTCAAGGATGCTTAGAATATTCCAAATTTGAGTTCTAATATAAACAGGTATTGCAGGATCGCTTGCTATGTCATCAAGCTCTTGAAGAGAACGGTCGCATTTTATCGTAGCATCTGCACCGCTATCGGCTAAAATAGAAATTGTTGACTTTATTTTATCACGAATGCTTTTTGGAACTGAAAAATCTTCTTGTATCTGAGAAAGCATGCCAACTATAGTATCTACAGTATTCACTGTATTCTGCATTCTTACCTCCTTTTTTTAATTCTTTTTAATCCATATCTTTTAAAACAGTTTGTTGCAACTCTGATGCCTTGTTTCTAAGCTCTGCTTCTTGCTTGTCTATGGCTTTCAATCTTAATTCTATGACTTCCTCTTTTGAATTTAGCTCTTTAATAAGTTTTGCCTTATCTGATTTAACCATTATATTGCCTACAATTTTATAAGGCTCTTCTTTAACAGTTTCGAGTTCTTTTAATGCATTCTCTATTTCAAGCAATTGCACCTGCAAGTTTTGCTTTTGCATAAGAAAATTCTGAAGATTATACTCTAGAATCTGCAACTGCTTTATTTTTTGCTCGAATTCTTTTTGATTCTTCATTTTTTAAACTGCTTCAGATGTTGTTGTGATCGACCTTACCTTGTATAATATTTTGCTGCCACAATATGGACAGCGGATTTTCTTTCTAAGATACTCCATCTTTATGCTGTTGCTGCAGTTAAAACATTTGTAAGGCTTCATGATTCGTACGCTCTTGATGCAAATTTAATATTGCATGCACGACATTTCCAGATGCCGTATGAGATTCTTTTTACTCTTAATTTTGTGCAATAAGGGCATTTTTGCCAAGTCTTTTGCTTCTTTGTGGCATTGATTAATCTCTGCCTTATTTTAGCCCCATATCTTGCTCCAAAACCACCGGTAAAAGACATTCTTTTCGTTGCCATTTCATTGATTGAAAAACAGTGTTTTTAAATATTTCTAAATTGTAAATGGGGCTGCCCGGATTTGAATTTCTCGAAACATAGCAAGAACTAAGTTTCTCCGAGATCACAAGGTCCCAAACCTCGTATGTTAGCCAAGTTGCACCACAGCCCCGGTAGTTTTTTGATAACAATAACTATTTATAAAAGTTATCAATAGCTTAATCTAGTGAAACAATGCATTTTAGTTAGAAAGGACTTAAAGATGGAAAAGGGAAAACTATCAATTCAGTGTGCTCATGCCTCTGTTGAATCTGTTTTAAAATCTGATAAAAATATTGTTGAAGAATGGCATAATGAAGGCATGAAGAAGATCGCATTAAAAGTTGAGGATAAAAGAGAACTGATTAAATTCAAGAAGATGGCTGAAGATGTTGGATTAGTAACAGCATTGATAACTGATGCTGGCTTGACTGTTTTTAAAAAACCAACTGTTACATGCATGGCTGTTGGGCCTGATGATGATGAAAAGGTAGACAAGATTACAAAGGGCTTAAAACTGCTTTAATTTGTTACTTATTAGTAAATAAAATAGAAAGGTTTATAAATAATAAAAATAGCCTGTTAGTATGGCAAAAAGAGTAGAAAACATTGATTATGAGAAAGCAGTAAGATTTGTACATGACATAGATGAATCTGGCATAAGGATTTACGATTGTTTTTCTGATATAACAGGTAAAGCAGAACTGCTTGTTAAGCACGGCACTAAAAACCTCAAAAAAATAGGCAAAGAAAGGCTTGATCTTGAAAAGACTTTAGACAGTTGCAGGGAATTAGAACAATCAGAGCAGGTCAGAATAGGCTCTGCATTTTTAAACAATTACCTTTCAGTACAAAGAAGGATTAAAAGATATGAACAGCAGGTGCAAACCTCCGGCACTCAAAAAGCAGGGGCAAGGCATCTAAATTATATTAAGGATTATTTTAGAAACAAGCAACTTTATGAAGGTTATGTAGACATCAATGAAGAGGGTGATGTAGTTTCTTGCCCAGATGATTTGCCATAAGAATTATCTCGCCCACATTCCAAGATTATTAGTTTTTGCATAAGCTTCTGATTCATTGAATTTATCAGCATATTTTATATCTGGCTTATATGGGAATTGTTTTGCTAACCCTTTTCTAATCAAAATTTCATTTATAGATTCATTGTCAGCATACACATACCTTAACAGCCTGCCATAAGCATCTTTGTCTGAAATATCTTTTTCAAATATAAGGCATTTGGATGAAACAAGATTTGTAAGCTCTTCTGCTGCTAATTTAGAATATTGCTTTCCTTTTTCAGGGGCATTTATTCCAATAAGCCTTACATGCTCTCCTGTAGAAATAACAAAAGTATCGCCATCAATAATTTTAGAAGCATACTTGCAGCCATCTTCTATTTTATTCTCAGAGCAACCAACAGCAAGAAACAACAGCAAAATAAAAAAGAAAGTTTCAAGCTTGTTCATCTTCTTGGTGCAATATACAATTTCTGTACCTTGAAGCTTTTGTAAATGCCTTCCAAGATGTCAGTGCCTGCATAGCCCGCCAATAGGCTTAACCTGTAATCAAAATCAAATATTATGCCTACGAACAATCCTATGATTAATGCTATTGACACAGTAATAAGCCAGTACTGCCAGATTATTCTTCTCTTCAATGCAAGTGCCTTTAGCAATCCTATTAATCCCCTTGTCAATCCGCCAACAGCACCAAGCAACCCTGCTAACAATAATGCATCCATTTTATCTCCTCCTGCTGAAATATTCTATGAACTTGTCATCTGATTTTCCTGATGAAGTTTGCTTGTTCTTCTTGTATGACACTATGCTTCTTCTTAGTATTTCAGATATCAATTCAGAAACAGTTATGAAATTCTTCTGCGCTCTTGTCTTCAGGAAATTATATGCCCTGCTGTCAATTAAGATATTTACCTCTTTCCTTTTTGACATATTATTCTAATCAGCTAGAAACTATATAAAGTTTTGCAAATTGCTAGAATTTCTTGTCGCTCAAGCTCAATCTTTTTGCCCTTTCAATTCTTACAAAATTGTTCAGTCTGTCAAGTGTTTCCTGATTCCATCTCTTTTCTTTTATTGTTTTTTGCAATGCATAGATGTCAATGTCCAGGACTTCCTCTAATTTGCCTAATTCCTTAAGGAGATTGTTTAATTTCTCCCTTTCCATTGTATGCTTTAAAGGAATTTTTATTGCATCATATTCTTTTATTGATGCCTTCTTGTTGGAGCCGTATACAACATTGATTCCTTTCTGCTCTGCAAACATAATTATCAATGACCTTAATTCATCAAGCTTGTCTTCAATCTCTTTTTTGTGCATCTGCAGCTCTGCAAAATTATCAACTATCTTTACGCCTGAATCTTCCTTGAAATCCATTAATGTTTTCTGCTCAATCTCAAATTCATGCTTGAAAGAGGGGCATAAGCCCTTGTAAATGCAGTAATTGCATAGCTTCGTGACAGTTGTTGGAAATAAATTCTCTTCTTCAATGTTTTTTATCAGCCTTGTTGTCTCTTCCTGCAATATTTTAAGCTGTTCATCTGTCCTTTCAGATTTAATTTCCTTGTTGAAAGCAAGCATGTGCCACAGCAAGACAACCTTTCTTGCATCTTGAAATTTATTCTTTACCCATATTGAGTACATTGCAAGCTGCCTGTCTGTGTCAGCTTCTTCCTGGTTTTTTAGCCTTAAGTTTGTTTTATAATCACAAACATAATATATATCATCTTGGCATGCCAGCTTGTCAATTCTGATGCTGTAATGGTTCCCATCTGGCAGAAGCATCCTGTCTTTTGTCTCCAGGCCTATTATTGTCATCTGGTTGAATGGCTTGTAATGGCTGTAGTAATTTGTCATGTACATTTCCCCAATATTTTTGTAGTTTTCAGCAGAATTTTCCTTTTTTGCTATCAATATGTCTTCAGAATATTCATTTTCCCATGTTCTTCTGAAGAAATCAAGCAACTCTTTTAGCTCTGCTGACTTTCCATATTGCATATCAAGGTATAACTTTTCAAGTGTTTTATGCACAATATTTCCCATGAACATCTCTATTGTTGTAGGGGTCTCAACTTTTACCTTGTCTATGTACTGGAGCTTGTACTTGTACTTGCATTGCTTGAATGTTTCAATTCTTGAATGGGAATAACATGCCATTGTATTATATTTTTTTCTTTGTTTATATAAGCTTTTATGTTGTTGTTCATTATTTGCATACAGGATAAAATTTATAAATTGAGCCTTTTTAAAAAATCCAGTCTAACGACAAATGCAAATAATATCACCAAATGGTTATAGGACAATAGAGCAGACCTTATCAAAGAAGGTTTATGACATTGATGAACTAGAAGAAAATCCTCCTGATTTTGTAACTAATGCTAAAACCAGCTTTTTCGGATTATTAGAAAAATATGGTCTGCCTAAACCAAATATTGTGTACTCCTCATTAAACCAATGCGATTGCACAGAAATAGAAACACATTTTTCTAAAAGAAATGAATTGTTGTATATGCTTAAAAGTATCTTTCAGCCAGAACCAAATGAAGAAGGCAAAATCCTGCCACATGAGTATGGGCATTGGGTGATGAATGGCTTTGAACTATATAAAAGAGAGGACTTTTATATTGCATTTGGCGACTATGACCTGCCGGTGAACGATGACGATGGCATAAAATTTGGTGGTGACTCTGTTTTTCTTAAAGCTTTCAATGATATAAAAGGACCAGAAAGAGAAATATACGAAAATAATCTAGTCACACTCTATGAATATATGCAAAAACCAATACACCCGGAAGAAAGTTTTTCAGAAACCATGGCGCTGGTTTTGGAATTTGGTCCAAAGCTTAAGGAGCATTATGTGCATAATCCAATAATTTTTAGGAAAATTGAATATGTGAAGAGCATTATTAAATGCATTTCTGGCAAACAACCGCTTGTTTCTGATCCTGCAAAACTAGATGGTTACAATAATCCTGCAAAACTAGATGGTTACAATAGCGACAGGGACAGTTTGTATGAGCACCTGATGAAAAGGCGTAAATTGTTTTTTGAGCCAATAGATTCAAAACTTTTTAGAGAAAATACTCCGCCAGAATTTTTGAAAAAGATATGTGCGATGGAGCAAAAGGTTCTGGAAATGAGGCTTATCTAGAAGCCAGTTTAGATGATTCGGTTCCCACTTTTGTACTTCGTGAACAACTGACTTCAACAAAAGGCTTATAAATAGAATCTTAATGAATTTCAATAGGACGGCCATAGCTACCTGGTTCCACCTGTTCCCATCTCGAACACAGCAGTTAAACAGGTACACGTTCCAATTGGTACTGCATTTTATGTGGGAAGATTGGTTAGCTGTCCACTTTATTTTTCCAGACAAAGGTTTTTAAAATCACATTAATTCTTTATCTTTATGGAAAACAAAGCAAAACAAACAAGGATAGCAAATGAAAGGATAGAAATTCTTTTTAGTGAAGCTGATGAAATATTTAAGAAAAATCCAAAGCTGGCAAACAGGTATGTTGAACTAGCAAGAAAGATAGCAATGAAAATAAAGCTAAGGATGCCTAGAAAATTCAAAAGAAAATACTGCAAACACTGCTATAGCTACTTAAAGCATGGTGTTAACTGCCAGACAAGAATAAACAAAAAAATTGTGCTAACCTACTGTTTTAATTGCAAGAAGTATACAAGAATACCATTTTGGAAAAAGAAACAATGCTAATGCTTTTTCTTAACCAATGATTCCCAGTTCCTTTTTATTATGCCACCAGCTGTTCTTATAGCTAAATAAGTACCGCCAACAATTGCCAAGGGTGCTATAGCTGCGCTTCCAAGAAAAACTGTTGAAACCCCTGCTGCTGTCAATAATGCTGTATCACCCTCTGAAATGAAAGCTATTATTTTGTCTTCAAGAGATTTTGGGTTTTCGTAAGAGTCCATTTCAAGTATTATTTTGCCGTGCTGAAAAATCTTGATTAAGCTGTCTTCCTCGCTAACTAGAATTGCAGTTGCCTCTTTTATGCTACTTGTTGTGCCTGCAGCTGCTGCATGTTTTGTGCCATGACCCCTTACCGGAATAGATCTTTTTAATTTAGCACCGTAAGCAAGAAGCATGCCAGAATCTGAGATTAAAACAGCGCCGTCTAATGTTGCTAATTTTTCAATTATTTTTTCTGAGCCTTTTTCTGATATATAAAATTTTTTCTGTATCTGTGGAAATAGCAGGCTGTATTTGTTATTTAATCTCTTAGTATTTGCTATTACAAACAAAGCGCCTTCTCTTTTTTTTGAGATTTCTTTTGATATAGAGATTATAAATTCATAAACATCATGCTTTTTCATAAAATTAATTTTGCATTAGAGATTTAAAAAACTTTCGAATTGTAAAAGGATTCCTGCTGAAATTTTTTTCTTTATGGTTGTTTTTTATGAATCCATGCCATTCATTCTTTATGAATTCTTTTTCTTTTTTTAACATACTGCCAAAGCCTCTTGCTATAAGTTCACGGTTAACGATATTGCCTTTATGGGGGTGCTTGAATCTTCTCTCCAATGGGGAATTAAAACCATGCATGTAATGAACCAGTTCATGGGCTATTGTTATATCAATTAGATATTCTGGTATGGCTTCATTTTTAAAATGAGAGTTTACTGCTATCTCTGTCTCCTTGCTTCTCAGCAGTTTTATGTGGCCGAATTTGTTCTTCCACCTGCCTTTAAACCTGATTATAATGTTGTTTTTTCTTTCTACCTCTGGAAAAAGCATCTGCCATATTTGGTTAAGCCTTGTTGCCAATAAGTTATCGTCTCTCATGTATGTTCTATAATTTGATAATGTTTTTATATGTTGCGGATTCTGTTGTTGGGATGAAAATAGGATTTGATTTAGATGAAGTTTTAGCTGGGTTTATTGAACAGTTTCTAAAATATTACAATCTAGGGTTTAAAACTGACTATAAAAGGGAGAATATAAGGCATTATGACTTGTGGAAAGTATTTGGTGTTGAAAGAAATTTTATGATTAATCTTGTATATGGTTTTTACAAGAGCAGTTTTTTCAAGAATATCAAGCCAATAGACGGAAGCATTGATGGCGTTGAATATCTAAAAGGCAGGGGTGATTTGTACATAGTTACATCAAGGGAAAATGTTGTTAGGGTTGATACAATAAAGTGGTTAGATCGTTATTTCTCAAAACACTTTAAAGGAATTGAGTTTACAGATGACAATGTTATTGCTGGAAAAAGCCTTAAAAAATCAGATATATGCAGGATGCTAAGATTAGATGCAATGATAGAAGACAGAGCAGAATATGCTGATGAATGTGCTAAAGAAGGCATTGAAACCCTGCTAATGGACTGCCCTTGGAATAGAGAGTATAAAGAAGCAGGCAAAGTAAAAAGAGTTTATAATTGGAATGAAATAATCAGGCTTTTTTGAACTGCATTATTGTGTCAATCAGGTCTATATGGCCCATGAACAATGCCCTGCAGCAGTACCTTTCCAAGCCTAATTCATCAAGAACTTTCTTTTTGTCCTCGGCCTTTATCTTCTCCTGGAATTCCTCCCAAAGATGTGCTACTGGCTTTCCGCAGCTCATGCAACGAATTGGAATTATCATAAGACTTTTCACCAAAATTAGGTTTTTAAAGCTTTCTGAATTGGTTTTTGAGTGATATTTTGTAGAATAAAAATATTTAAATAGAGTCATTTATTTTTCTACATTTAGAAAGAGAGCAAAATGATAAAAATTGGACAAAAAATTATAGACTTTGAAGTTGAAGCGTTTCATAAAGAGAAAATAAAAAAGATAAAGCTGTCAGGCTACAAAGGAAAATGGCTGATACTAATATTTTATCCTGCTGATTTTACATTCATATGCCCTACTGAATTAGAAGAAGCTGCAGATTATTATTCAGAGTTTCAAAAGTTAAATGCTGAAATCTTGAGCATAAGCACTGATACTGTTTTTGTCCATAAGGCATGGCATGACAATTCAAATGCGATTAAAAGGATTGAATTCCCAATGGTTGCTGATCCTACTGGAAAGCTGTGCAGGGAATTTGGAACTTATATTGATGAAGAAGGGCTTTCTTTAAGAGGAAGTTTTATCATAGATCCAGATGGAATATTGAAAGCTTTTGAAATGCACGATAACAGCATAGGGAGAAGTACAAGGGAATTATTAAGAAAATTGCAGGCAGCTAAATTTGTAAAGGAGCATAAAGGAGAAGTATGCCCTGCAAGCTGGAGCCCTGGAAGCAAGACATTAAAGCCAGGATTGGATTTAGTTGGCAAAATATAGATTATAAAATACATAACTAGAATATTGTTTATAGGACTTAAAAGCAAGTTAATTTCTATTTTGGCTCTTTTAAAATAAAGAAAAAGTACAGATATTTAAAAAAAATGATCTCAACGATAGCTCTTCTGCCTTTTTGCCCTTGGCTTAGAATCATTGGGTTTATGGGGCTCGTTACGCCTAACATCGGCAATTATAAGCTGCCTATCATACTCAAGAAACACCTTTTTTAGATTAGGATTTGCCTGTGCCAATGCCCTTGCTATAGCCAACCTTGATGCTTCTGATTGAGCTTGCCAGCCACCACCATAAACATTTACATTAATATCAAATTTTGAAATAAAATCATTGCCGCTTAAGACCAACGGCTCCATAATCCGCATTTTAGCCAATTCTGGTTGGTATATATCAAGAAGCTGAGAGTTTATCCTTACTATGCCCTTGCCTTCCTTTAATGTAGCTCGTGCTATTGCTCTCTTTCTCTTTCCAGATGTGTTAATTATTTTCATTTTATTTTTGCTTTAACAAACGAATAAGCTCTTTCAATTTTATATACTTAATAGCTGTCTCCTTTAATTTTGCACTTTCTACTGTTATAGCATTATTTTCTTTAATATTCTCTGGGATGCCGAGATAGCACGTTATGTTTTTAAATGCTCTTTTTCCCTTGTATTGCTTGTAGGGAAGCATGTTTTTTATTGTTCTTTTTAATATTCTATCAGGCCTTTCTGGGAAAAACGGACCGTGATGAGGATTGCCTTTTTTTATTTTTTCATCATATTTTGCATATATGACCTTCTTGCTACCGATTATAACGGTTTCTTCTGAGTTTACAATCTCTATCTTCTCACCAAGCAAAGCCTGTTTTGCAGCAAAGCTTGCCAGCCTTCCCAAGATTAAATTATTGGCATTTATTATCATCTTAGCAAATCATCCTTATTCTTTTTCCTTTCGGGCTTGTTTTTATTAATTCTTTTATTGTTATTGCCTTGCCCATTTTGTTTATTTTTTCTTTTGCCTTTTCAGAAAAGTTGAAAGCAGCAACTGTCAGCTTCTTTGTAAGATCCCCGTTAGACAAGACTTTTCCTGGAATTAATGCTATTTCATTTTCTCGGACATATCTGTTTATCTTGCCTATGCTTACTTCTCTTCTATTTTTTGATGGCCTTTCCAATTCATAAGCAAGCCTTTTCCATAATGGAATATTTTCCTTGCTTGCCAGACGCTTTAAATCATTTATTAAAGCCTGCAAATGAATATTGGTGGTACCTGTGCGCTTTGCCATTTTATTTCTTCATCATATATGACTTATCGCCCTTAACTCCATTGTTTCCTTTACCTCTTAATTCTTCGATTTCATTGCTCTTAAGCAAATCTGAAAGGCATTTTCCAATATAAATTTCACACTGCACTGGACAGCCGTCAAATCTATCAATCAAATCACTTTGCCTTGCATGAGCTGCTATTTCTGCAATCGTTGCATAACCACCATGTGATATTCTTAATGCTTCAATAATCACCCTTTCTATTTCCTCTTCATGTTGTTTATATGTTTGTTCAATGTTTGTCAAACTTACCATTTTTCCTCCCTGTTACAGCTCCACTGTTGTTTTAGTCTTGCGGGAAGCAGGACTTTCTTATAAGCTCCGGGCTTTGATAAACCCTAGTTCTTCTTATGTTCGAACCTGCGAAGGCACTAAGCCACTACCCTTTTAAAATGCTTCCTCAAGGTAGCTCATTTGGCCACTCTGACATCCCCGCAAATGAATCATCAGTCACTTAACTGCTTTTAAAGCTTTTCCAAAATCATCCAGCTTTTCATTCATGACTGAAATTGCTGTTTCAACAATCTCCTTGTGCTTAAGCTGGCCATATGATTCAATGAACATTAAAAAATCTGTTTTGCTTCCTTCAACTGTTATAGCATTGTTGCAGGCATCAACACAGGCCATGCACAATATGCATTTTAATGGCTCAACAACATTTGCTTTTTTTCCAGTAAGCCTGAATACATGAGTTGGGCAGACTTTAACTGCAGCAGATGTATCTTCATTTTGATTAATTTTTATTATTGGATAACTGCGATAATAAACTAAAGCAGGGGCATATTTTGTATGGTGCTTGCCCTTGCCTAATGTTGCAATGCCTTCTGTGCTTAAAAGCTGGCCTTTTGCTAATTTTAAAATCAATGTTTTTGGATAAACTGCCTTTATTTTTTGGTCTTTGAATTTTATTTCTTCTGCGTAAACATTACAAGGGCCCACTGCTTTGAGAGAGAATTCAGCCTGGCATCTTGAGCAACCCTTGCCATTGCATTTGCATTTCTCCTGCAAGTTGTAAGATTCTAAGTCTGTCTTCAGAACAACTAATCCGAACCTGTGAGCAATCATTTCATCGTACAAAGCAGATGTATTCTTGTCAAAGGTAACAAATTTTATTGCCATTGTTGGAACTTCGTCTATTATTAAACGGCGAATTGTATTAGCATAAGATGCATCTATGCCTTTTGCTAACAAAGAAATTTTCTCCTTGTTCTTTTCTAATGTTTTAATTTCCATTTTATACTCTTCTGCCTCTTCTGAAGTGAGCTTTCCTGCAGCCATCAGAAGGGGTAGCTGTTATGTCTTCTATAATTCCTATCCTCAGTCCATTTCTTGCCAAAGCCCTTATAGCTGCCTGTGCACCCGGACCAGGCATATTAATTCCTGAATGGCCGCCAGGAGCTTTGACTTTTATATGAATAGCATTAATTCCTTTTTCCAGTGCGTGTTCTGCAACTGTTTTTGCTGCCATCATTGCTGCTGTTGGAGAACTTTCAAGCCTGTGGGATTTAACTACCATGCCGCCTGAGCATTTTGCAATGGTTTCAGAACCAGTTATATCTGTAATATGGATTATTGTATTGTTGTAACTAGCATATATATAGGCTATTCCCCATCTTATTGTTTCTTGTTCTCTTCTCATCTTTTCCTTAGTTTAACTGGTTTTCTTTTTGGCCTTTCTTCCCTGACTTTTTCTTTCTTTGGTTCTTTTTTTAATTCATCTTTTGCTTCCTGCTTAAATCTCTCTGGATGTTCAGGGCTTGCCAAAGATGATAATGCTGAAAATGCTATCTTGTCTTCTTCAGATTTCAGCACAAGGTAACTCGGAGATGTTATTTTTTTATTTCCTATCATAATATGGCCGTGCGATATAAACTGGCGAGCTTGTTTTATTGAACGAGAAAGATTATTTCTAAAGACCATTGTTTGCAACCTTCTATCCATTAGATTATTTGAATTTAAATTCAGCACATCCTCAATCTTTGTTGATTCATTTGCCAAGCCGTATTTCATAAGCTTATTGATTAGCTGAGATTTTTCAATAACTGCCTGCTTTGTTTCTGCTGCAATTAATTTTTTTGCCTGCCTTTTGAATTTTTTAAGCTTGTATTCTGATTTCCAGATCTCTTCTTTTGTCTTAAAGCCATATTCTTTTTTTATTTTACTTTCTTCTTCCAAACGCAAGCGTTTCCATGGATGTGTCGGCGGTATGAATTTCTTCCTTTGTTTTTTTATAGAACCCATCTTTTATACCTTGCCCTTTTTAACGCCTGGTTTTTTCTTAACTCCAAGGGCGGATCCTTTCCTGAAATGCGCTTTTGTTCTTTGACCCCTTACTGGCTGGCCTAATGAATGCCTTATGCCTTTGT
Source organism: Candidatus Woesearchaeota archaeon (assembly GCA_018303485.1). Lineage (GTDB taxonomy): Archaea > Nanobdellota > Nanobdellia > SCGC-AAA011-G17 > JACPNG01 > JAGVYC01. The sequence goes on along the minus strand of JAGVYC010000008.1, from coordinate 16,952 downwards.
ATGATTTAATCATTTTCATTCTTTTTATGTCAAATTCTGCTGTCAATTTTAATTCTGATGAGATTAGATGCCTATTTTCTCCTGTTTCTATGTCTTTTTGCCTGTTGAACAAGAATGGCTTGATGTTGTATCTTGATGGATTTCTTATGATATCATCAATTTTCTTAAGCTCAGCCTCTGTTAATGCGCCTATTTTTTTGTGCTTTGAAATGTCTGCTATTATGCATACGGCATTTGCAAAAGAATAGCTTACTCCCTTTATCTTTCTTAATGCTACAAAGGTTTGCTTGCTGCCAATTAAATCAACGTCTCCAAGCCTTATGAGCATTATTCCTAGATTATCTTCCATGGGTCTTTTTATAAAAGATGGGTTTAAAAAGATTACGTTCTGGCCTTAAAAACAGGCTGTATTTTTAATCAGAATTTTGTTTTTTCAGCTCTTTGAATATCACTTCAATATTCAGAAGCTTCTCTTTACCACTAGCCATGTCCTTGAGCTTTAGTTTCTTCTGCTTCAGCTCATCAGAGCCGATGATTAAAGCATATGGTATATTAAGTTTGTTTACATATTCCAAGTTTTTTGTTATTGACCTTCCAACCAGGTCCATGTCGCATTTTATGCCCTGATCCCTTAAAGATTTAGCTATTTTTATGCATTCTTTTTTTGCATCTATTGGTATTATGTAAACCAAAGTTGTTGATTTTTTTAGCTGTATTTTTTTATTTAATGTTACTGCATCCATTAATGTATCCAATCCAAAACTTATGCCTACAGCTGGAACCTCCTCCCTTGAATTCATGAAATTAGATATCATACTGTCAAATCTTCCGCCTGCAGCCAATGAACATGACAGGCTGCCATTGTTTATGAAGATTTCGAATACAGTGCCAGTATAATAAGAAAGCCCTCTTGCCATGCTTATTTCCAGCTTTACATTATCCAAATTAAATTCCTTGCAATAATATAACAACTCTTTTATTTCGTTAATGCCTTCTTTTTCTTTTAGCAGTTTATCAAGCTTATCAATCAATTTGTAATCGTCCTTATTTTTTGCGTTGAACAATTCAAGAAGGGCTTTTATGGCTTTATCTGAAATATTCTTTTTTTTAAGCTCTGCAGCAACGCCTTTAATGCCTATTTTTTTTATTTTGTCCAATGTTATTATAATGCTTTCCTGCTTTTCTTTTTGTATGTTATAAATATCTAAGATTGAATTAAGCAGCTTCCTGTTGTTTACGCAGATTGTTACGTCTAAATTTATTTTCTTGAAAAAAGAATTTGCTAAAGCCAATAATTCAGCATCTGCAAGCATTGATTTTATGCCAATAACATCTGCGTCACACTGCCAAAATTCCCTGTACCTCCCCAATTTGATCGGGCCATCGCGCCATACCCTGTCTATCTGGTAGCGTTTGAATGGTTTTTTTAATGCTGGATTTGATGCAATCACCCTTGCCAAGGGCACTGTTAAGTCATATCTTAAGGCTAATTTTCTTTTTGCATTATCTGTCAATGTATAAATTTCTTTCAATATCTCAGAGCCTCCTGCATACTTGCTTGACAATGTTTCATACATTTCCAAAGCAGGCGTTTCCAACGGATTATAGCCGTATAATTCAAATGTTTCTTTCAGGGTATTGATTATGCAATCCCTTAGTATCTTTTCTTCTGGCAAAAAATCCCTTGTTCCTTTAGGCAATTCAAATCTCATTTTTAGCTCCTCTATTCAAAAGGGCGGCAAGTGGGAGTCGGACCCACGACTGAGGTTCCACAGACCCCAATTTTACCGTTAAACTACTGCCGCCATACATGCATCCAGCTAAAGAATAAAGATAATTTTGATAGAATTTATTAAGAGTATACTTAAGGCTACTTAAAATGAACACAACCACCACTTACTTGCAATTTAGCTTCATATAACGATTGCATAGTAAAAATTATACGAGCTTCTTTATTTAAACCTTTCTGTTTTTAATCGCAAAAATATCTCAAAGGGCAATAAAAAAGATATAAATAAATTACAAAGAATGCATGCCAACAAAAAACCTGTATTTGTCTTCGTTGTTCAATTCCATTAAGATTCTTTTTATAACTATCTTTTCTGGATCTGGCAAAAGATTAACGCGTTCTTTTATGTCATCAAAGCTAGAAAACTCCCTTTCTTTTCTCTTTTCCAGGATTTCCCACATATGCTTTTTGCCTATACCTGGCAACAGCTCTATTTGATGCCTGCGGGCATTTATCGGCATTGACTTGTTAAAGAATGCAACAAATTTTCCTTCGTTTTTTTCTACAAGGGCTCTTAACACTAGGTCTAATTCAGCCTTTGCTGTCTCAGTAAGCTTGTCCATTGGCATCTTGCCAAGAATATGGTGTATTTGGTCTCTCTTGCCCTCGCCAATGTAAACCTCTTCTCCAAGCTGGAGAGTTATTCCTTTTTTTGGTATTAGTTCAAGAAGAATAAAATACTTTTTACCTATGGCTTGCACTATTGGGGCCTTTTTGTGAGAGGGCCTTGTATCGAATGGATATCCATTTGGAAGGAAATCCAAAATAATTGCTGATTCCTCGCGTACTGATTCTTGTGACATTTTGCAAAAAATACATCTTATGACTCTTTGATCGCTCCAAATATCTTTGTAAGTTCTTCTGGTTTTAATGTTAAACTTTCACCTGTCAATATTGATTTTAGGTTGTCCATGTCCCTTGGATTAAGATCAATTATTTTAGTTATATGTTTTTCCTTAAGCTTTGATATTTCAAGCTTGTTTAATTTTTCTTTTATCTTCTCTGCTTCTGACGGCTTTATCTGAACAAATTGATCTAAGTATTCTTTTACCCTTTTAGACCTGTGGTTCAATTCGCTGTCCCTCTTATTTACTTCTTCAAGCCTTTGTTTTAGCTCTACTAATGCTATTGGCTTCTCATTTATTACCTTTATAATAGGCATTTTATGCACCCCTCAAGTGTATTGGATGTATAATTATCTTTTTTTTCTTTGCACCGTCTTTTATCGAAACATAATAGCAGTTGCCTTGTTTTCCTATAACTGTTCCTGTTTTACCATGAAACCTTGGATGATACATTCCTTTTTGATATGATGAATCTGCTGTAAGCGCTACTTTATCATTTATCTTGAATTGCTGCAAGAATCTTGAAATGTAAATCTTGCCTTTATCATGGACATTTTTCCTTAACTTGCTTCTGGTTTTCCTTCTAAATCCGCCTACACGTTTCATATCAAAAATTGGTATTGTTAAATTTATAAAGCTTTTTGTTGCTGTTCTGGCTGCTCTGGCTGCTCTGGATTTAACCTTGCATACTGCTGGTGTTTATGCATATTGCTAAACTGCTTGTCTGTAATTGCTGCAAGAACTTTGTCTATTGCAAAGAACAAGTTATAATCTAATATCTCAGCATTATAGGGGTTTGTATTTATGACCAATTTACCCTTGATTTCATATCTTTTATTTTTTATGTTTTCTGTAGAATGAACTTCTTTCAGATGCAGGCTTAGTTCTTCAAAAGGGCTTACTTTGTCATGGATTTTCCTGGCGTAATTGCCAACCATTTTTTTAACAACAATAAGCTTTGCTGGTTCAAGCTCATTAAATCCTACAAGTTTAATATTGCCGCCGAGTTCTATCATGATGGCTTCCCTATATTTAATGTATAATATTGCATTGCAATGTTAAATACTTTTCTATAGTTTTTTAGACATATAAACGCTGTCTTTTTTATAGCCTAAGCTGCAGAAATATGGCTTGACACCAATGCCACTAATAACAAGCAGCTTTTTTATGCCAAACTGCTCTTTTGCTATTTTTTCTGATTCTTCAATCAAAATATGGCCGTAACCTCTGTGCTGGATTTTGCTGCTTTTTTTTCCAAGAGGCACAGGGGTTCCATAAACATGCAGTTCTCTAATGCCTGCTGAGTTAGCTGTTATTTCTCTTCTGAATGGCCTGCATGGAATTCTTAACCTTAAAAAGCCAAGCAAAAAATTATTTTTAACATCTTCTGCTGAGAGAAAAATTTCAGTGCCCCCTGATGCAAGATATTCTGTTTTTAAAAATTTAACATCACCAAATGAAACCTGCTGGTCTTTTGGCTCATGACACCTTATGCAATTGCATTTTATGCCCTTTTGCTTTAATAACTCATGAATATGCTGCCTTAGATTAGTTGCATCAACTCCTGCTGCCACTAATTTGCTTGGTATGTCTCTTTGAATTCTCATTATCCTGCAATATTTAGGGATGTATCTTTTTGATTCTGCAATTATTTCTGCTGCTTTTTCTGCTGTCAAAGGTCTGAATCTTTTTTTCTTATAATGTTCGTATAACTTAGTACCCGGCATTACCATGCATGGATATATTTTTAATGCATCTGGCTTGAAATCTGGATTTGAAAACAATTCCTTGAATGTCCCTATGTCAGAGGCCTTTGTTGAACCTGGCAACCCAGGCATAATATGATAGCCTGTTTTAAAGAACGAATCTTTTAATAGCTGCGTTGCATTTATTATATCTCTGACATTATGGCCCCTGTTTGCTTTTTTTAATATTTTATCCTGCAGGGATTGTACGCCTAACTCCATTCTTGTTGAACCGTAGGACAAAGCATTGTTTATATGGGAGATACTGCAGACATCCGGCCTTGTTTCCAATGCAAGCGTAACACATCTTACATAGGAGCTTTCATTTTTTATGTGCTCTTTTTTTAAATTTGAATCTTGCTTTAATTTTAAGATCTTATTCTGCAGCCTCTTTGTCTTGTATTTATCATGAACGTCTGCTGGCAGCTCAAAGAATTTCTTGAATTTTTCAAAATTAAAATTACTGTTTTTAATGAACATTTTTGAAAAGTCGTTCATAGCCTTAAATGAGTACGTTACAAAATCTTTTTGGTAAGTTTCGGGTGTTGAAAGAAAAGTTCCACCCATGACTATTAATTCAACCTTATTGAAATTTTGGTTAAGCAAAGCATACTGCTCAAGCCTGTTAAAAACCTGCAGGTAAGGGTCGTAGAAATTTCTTTTGGCCCTCATTGCTGCTGGTTCATGGCCAGTATAACTTTGAGGGACATTGCCAAAATAGCTTTTAATGCCGCCAGGGCAATATATACATTTGCCATGAGGGCAGCCATAAGGCCTTGTCATTATTGCTATTGGAGCAACGCCTGAAATTGTCCTTGTTGGTTTTGTTTGAAGGAATTCTAATTTTTTGAACAAAGAATTGTTTATGTTTGTTAATATCTGTATGTAAGAAGGGGTTTGTTTTAATTGATATTTTTTAATCAACTCATTTTTTAGCAATAAAAATTCCTTTAGGTTCTTTATATTTTTTAAATTGCTGTTCAATTCTTCATAAAATTCCTTGTAAGATCCTTTCATACTGACATTAATATTGATGAGATTTATAAGAATTGCCCCTTAATTGCCTATTAATTAACGTGCAATAAGCTACCTAAACCTTTTTATAATTTTTGTTTTATACATTATAAAATGGTAATGTTAAGACTAATGCAGCAAACAACAGGAGACAGAAAGGGTTACATGAAAGAATGTTTAAGGCTAGCTGAGAGTGCAAGGCACGGCAAATTAACATATCATGAATTAAGCATGAATATTTTCTAACAGAAGGCAATAATCTAGCCAAGAGAATTTCAGTATTAGGCGCCAAATATGAATATGTCCATGATGAATGTGGACTTGTAAAAAAGAAACTGCCAAGGGAATTTAAAGGTACGAGCTGCTTTAAATTCAGAGGATATGAACAAACAGCAATAGACAGGAGAATATACATACCACCGAATACTTATGAATTAAAGGGTGTAATTGATATCAGAAGCATTGAAGATTACTTGAAAGGCATGGAAAATGCACTATTAGATGCCAATAACGAATTTATGGGTGCCAAAGAGAAAGAAAAAAAAGATTATTATACAAGCGTGTATTCAAGACTAATATCACATCTCCTAGGATTCAGCAATGAAGCGTTAAAGTTCAATGATTTTAATACAACTGTAAAGGCATGTAAAATGAGCACCAGACTATTAATCCATGCTTCTGAAAAAATTGAAAGGGTTCGCTTCAAGAAAAAAATAAATTCTAATTGAGTCAATTATCACGGTCTTCTTGCTTACGATGATAAAAAAAGATTTATATATAGGGAGAAGATTAGCAAATACAATGAAAAGAACAAAAAAAGAGTTTAGCTTATTAATGCCAAGAAGGGTTAGTTTATGGAAAAGAATACTTGCTTTTGTAATTGACTTGATGATAATTTATATTGCGACTTTGCCATTGCAAACATTTTTAGCCAAAGAGATTGGAATAGGGGATAAATTTGATATTAATACATTAAAAGAATTATTTTCTGAAGGAGGAGATAAGTTTGAAGAATCAAGCAGCTTGATAGCCCTTGTTGCCGTAATTATGTCATTATCTGCATTATTTTACTGGAGTGTTCTGGAGTATTTATTAAGGCAGAGCATTGGAAAGATTTTAATGAAGATTGCAATAAGCTCGCAGACTGGAGAGTTGAAAATATGGCAGGTCTTAGTTAGAAATATAACAAAGGCCACATTTACAACATCATTATCTATATTATTATTAATTGATGTCATATATATGTTCTTCAATAAAAACAATCAAAGGCTGACTGAGGTTTTAAGCAAAACAGAGGTTGTTGAAGCATGAATAAGATAACTGTTATTTTAACTGCATTAATTGCAATATGGCTTGTTAGCTTTGGAACTGTCAAGATTTTGGAAAAAAGCAATAGCATAGAGAATAAAATAGTAATAATTCCGATAAAAGGGGTTATTGTGCCTGATGAAACCGATATGTTTTTATTTGGAGAAGAAACAACAAGTTCTGATAATTTAATAAAAAAACTAGACAATGCTGAGAAGGATCAAAGAATAAAAGCAATAATATTTGAAATAGACAGCCCTGGAGGAACTGTTGTTGCAAGCAAGGAAATAGCAAACAGGGTTAATAAATTAAAAAAACCAAGCGTATCATGGATAAGGGAATCTGGAGCTTCTGGCGCTTATTGGGTTGCGTCTGCTTCTGATTACATTGTCGCTGATGAATTATCTGTCACCGGCTCTATTGGTGTTACAAGTTCATACCTGGAATTTTCAAAGCTATTTGAAAAATATGGTGTCGGCTATGAGAGGCTAGTTTCAGGGGATTACAAAGATGTTGGAACGCCTTACAAAAAACTAAGCAAGAATGAAAAAGAATTGCTGCAGAAAAAGCTTGATTTAATACATCAAATGTTCATAGAAGATGTTGCTTCAAACAGGAACATAACTGTTGAAAAGCTGGACAAGTTTGCAAATGGCATATTTTATCTTGGCAGAGAAGCTTATGACATTGGTTTGGTTGATAAGCTTGGAAATAAAGATGATGCTGTTAACAAAGCCAAGGAATTAGCGAAAATCAAAGAAGCCAAGATTATTGAAGCAACTGAAAAGAAAAGTGTGATTGATATTTTGTCAAAGCTATTAAACAATGCATTTTTTTATGCTGGCAGGGGAATTGGCTCTTCAATGGCTTATGGCGGATTAAGAATAAACGCGTAAAATGGAAAAGAGATTATTTATTTTTTTATTGGTTTTGATTGTTTTTCTATTAGTTGGCTGCGTAAAACAGCCCATTAAAAAAGAAATTCCAGGAAGCAATAATGTTAAAATCGTTGAAAATGAGGAAAAATCTGTAAAAGAACGAACTGAAGAAACTGAAAAACAAATTCATGGATTTGACTTTGGCATTGAATACGGACCATTAGGCTTGGCAGAAGTATATTCTGAAACAAGAGTACATGTTGCAAAGCCATATCCTGAAGCTGTAATATGGAAAAATATACAAAGCTCTGCTTCATCTGCATACAACTGGGTTAATCTTGATGCAATCGTCAAGGAATATCAAGATGCAGGATTTGACAAGATGCAGCTACTGATAACTGCTGAATCACCATGGGCTTCCAGGGATGCTGGCAGCTTAAAAGTAAAAGACACAAGGCCAAAACAAGAATATGAAGATGATTATGTCAAATTTGTTAAAGCTGCTGTTGAAAGGTATGACAAAGATGGCATTGATGACATGCCTGGCTTGAAATATCCGATAAATGAGTGGGGGGTTGAACGAGAATTCAGCGGTTTCTTTCCTGGCAATGGAAATGAATATGTTGAAGTGCTAAAATTAGCGTATCCTGCTATAAAAGAAGCAAATCCAAATGCCAAAGTCATGCTGAATGCATTATTCATGAGCAGCATGTTTGTTGGAAACCCAGATGAGAAAGAAGTTGAAAGAAGATTAAAAGAAGAAAAAATATTGGGCAATCCAAAGACTGTTAATGATATAAGAATCATATTAGACGCTGTTGATTATTATGATACTGTAGACTTGCACTTATTATCAGACTATTCTGAAATACCTGCAACAGTAAGATGGATAAAAGGAGAGCTTAAAAAAAGAGATGTTAGCAAGGAAATATATGGCGGGGATGTTTTTCCAATGTCCCCCTTGTTTATAGGATTTGAAACCTGCAATATAGGTCCTTTAAGCGGAAAAGAAATATATCCTGTAGACTCAAAAACCAGATGCGAGGCTGTTGAAATTATTGGAGCTGTCCGCAAAAAGAATGACCCTAATCATAAAAAGGCAAATGAATGGCTGGAAAGGAATATTGCAGTAAACATACCCAGGAAGTTTGCTGTTTCTGCTTATGAAGGATTAAAGGGAATTAACATAGGAAATATGGAGGACTGGTTTATACCATTTGGAGCTGGAGTATCGCCGAATATGGGCCTGATTGATACTGCAAGCATGCTTGACAAGATTAGGCAGCCAAAAGAAAAAAGGCCCGGATTTTATGCTGTTAAAATGTCAATAAAATATCTTGAGGGTTTTGACAGCGTTAGAAAAATTGATTTGATAGGTAATGCTTATGTTTATGAATTTACAAAGAGTGGCGAGAAGATAATTGTTGCATGGTATGATGATGGCAAATTTTATGGTTTAGACAAAGAGACTCCTAGCATTGAAATTTCAGTGCCATGGAACAAAAAATCAGCAAAGATAACCGAAGTGCCTGTAAAACGTGGAAATGAAGAAGGAAGCCTGCAGATAATAGATTCAGCAAATGGCAGATTAAATTTTAAGCTGGGATATACAACTGTTTTTATAATGTAAACCATCCTATTTGCTAGAGATACATAAATCTTTTAAAGTTGGAAGTTATTAAAAATTTAAAATGGGGGGATTATTTGACAATATTCTTGGAGGCAATGAATCCTTGTTCTTGAACCCGGAGCATTTAGACTATGGATATCGGCCAAAGCTCATTCCTTTCAGGGAAAACCAGCAGTTTTACATTGCAAACTGCATAAAGCCATTGTTTAACAGGAGAGACGGCAAGAATTTACTGATATATGGAGCTCAGGGCATTGGCAAGACTGTTTGCTGCAAGCATGTCCTTAATGAACTGCAAGATCAGACTGATGATATTCTTGTGATATACATAAACTGCTGGATTGATGAAACATCTTACAAGATAACATTAGACATATGCAACCAGATTGGATATAAATGGATAGCTGACAAGAATACAAAAGACCTTATTGATGAGATAACAAACATCATAAACAAGAAATCTGCTGTCATCATATTTGATGAATTTGACAAGATGCAGGATTACAGCATTCTATATGCCTTATTAGAAAAGATTTACAGGAAATGCATATTAATGGTTACAAATGATGCCGGCTCCGTTAGAAGAATAGAGCCAAGAATTATGTCCAGGTTAAATTTAGATAAGCTTGAATTTAAGCCTTACAATCCTGATGAGGTTAAAGAAATATTAAGGATGAGAAAAGATTATGCGTTTGTTAAAAATGTTTTTGAGAATGATGCTTTTGAATTAATTGCTAAGAAAACATTTGAATTAAAAGACATAAGGAAAGGATTGTTTTTGCTGGAAGAATCAGGAAACATAGCAGAAGAAGAATCCTCAAGGAAGATATTGTTAAAGCATGCTGAAATAGCAACAAAAAAGATTGATGATTTTGATGATGAGAAGATCTTAGAGGGTGAAGAGAAGAAAGTTCTTAGATTATTAAAAGAGAATCCTGAAAAAAACTTAAAAGACATTTATGAACTGTACAAGGCAGGTGAAAACAAGTCATTTAGGACTTTTCAAAGGATTGTAAGCAAATTAAGGGCTGCAAAGGCCGTTAAATGATGCAAAGAAAACTATATAAACTATTAAATAGATTGGAATTAGCATATTAATTATAACAAAGGAGGCGATTAAAAATGGCTAAAAAGGTTGTTGCTAAAAAACCAGTTGTTGCTGCAAAATCAAGCAGTGCTAATAAAAATAAAAATCTTTCAATAGTTGCCTTAATTATTAATTTATTCATTCCAGGGTTAGGCAGCGTTATTGGTGGAGAAACAAGAATAGGCGTAATGCAGTTGGTATTGTACTTGATTAGCTATCCACTCATGATGGTATTTGTTGGCTTTGTAACAATAATTGTTGCATGGGTATGGGCATTAATGACTAGCATCAAGCTGGTTAAAGAGGCTTAATTTTTTTCATTATTATTTTTATTCCAGTTTGGGTGAATACCCCATAGCTTGCTATGATAGTCCTAATGAAATTACTTTTTGAAATGTCTGCATGCTATTCTGGAAATCTTCCAATAAATCCGAAAATCTTGCATGACAACATGACAGATGCCCCTCAGCTTGCTGCGATTGTGAGCTTCACTCTAGCATAAAAAATCTTCTGTACCATGGGATGTTTATTACTTTAATGTCAATGCTATTGCTTAAGAAATAATATTTTCCAACTTCGTCCTTGTATTTTAAATCTATTGGCATTTCTTTAAGAAGGTTTTTTCCTTTTAGCTGAAGGGTTAGTACATAACGGCCTTCCAGTTCATCAATCGAAGCTGCATCATGTTTGCTTAGCTTCAATGTCAAATTGTTTATCTTTGCATTTGTTACAATCTCCAATGTCATGTTTTTTATTTCATTGTAATTGATTTCGCTTATATTCTGTATTTTTAATATTACAATGGGTTTTTTTATAACTTTGATGTAGAATTTTGAGTATTTTTCAAGGTCTTCATGCTTAGCAATAGCCATATAATTGCCGCTGGTTTTAAATGTGTATGAAAATATAATGTTTCTTGATTCTGCTATTGAAAGGTCTATTTTCTTGCATTCTGCCAACAAACAAATGTTGATGTCTTTTAAGATTTTATTGCCTGTGCTTTCAATCTTGCAGTAAACCAAAGCCATTTCATCAGAGTAGAAGTATTCCTTTGATGCATTGCATGTTATAGAAACATCAGAAAGCAATTCCTTTTTCTGCTCTGGCGCCAATGAATTTATCAAGCTCGTAACAGAATTCAAGTCATAAGAATCGTATATTGAGGCGTATTTTACCTTACTTTCCTCGGCGTAATTGAAATTATCTATGACCTCAATTTCAGAGATGTAGATATAATTCTTGTCTTCCATTACCGGGGCGTAAAAGATCCAATAAAGAGGCTTTTCTTCATTCGGCGCCAAAACAATGCTTTTTGAAGTTGTGCCATTATAAATGCCTGGCGCTTTCTTTATTTTAAAAGTCATTGCTACATAATATGGCTTTAAATTTTTGACATTTAATTCAACAGGGACAAGGCTGCCAAAATTAACTTCTTCAAAAATAGGCTTTACCCTGAAATCAACAATTTTTTCTGCTGATCCTGTTGCATTTGCCACTTTTGCCTCTATTAACAAATCATTCGTATTGAGATTAACATTATAAGACTTCCACATATAGCTTATTGATGGGCTTCCTGAATCAAAGGAATCAGAAAGTTTTACATGACTAGGATCCAGCCAGCCGTACTCTGCAAATGTCACATCAAATGGAATCCAGCCATAGCCAGGAAAGTAAACCTCAGCCCAGCCATGATTCTGGAATGCATATCCGAGGTTTGTATAAACTGTTCCTGTTACGAACCTTGCTGGTATTCCAAGAGACCTAGCCATTGATATGAATAGATTAGTAAGTTCATCGCAAACGCCATATTTATTTTCAAGAACCCAGCTTGATTTCTCTACAACCTCTTCTGTCAATGTGTTTAATGAATAGTTTATATTTTTATTGACCCAGTCAGCTAGCTTAAAAACAACCTTATAGTAATCGTCTTCTCCTTCTGCAATTTCAGCTGCCTGCCTTTTAATTGCATCATTTACATCTATATATTCTGTTGGAACAGTATACTTTGCTAATTCTTTTTCCAAGTTGGTTAAAGGAAATTTTATCTTATTGTTTACTTTGATAATGCTGTTAAATGTATTAATGCCATAAACTGTTGAAAAAGAATATTTTTTAATTTCTGGGTTTTTCCATATAAAAGCTATTGAATCTTCGCTTTTTTTGGCATTAGTGCTTGGATCAGAGTAGAATTTTTCGGAAATAATTTTTTGCATATAATTATCCCTTGGAAAAAACAACACTGATATGTTTACCAAATCAAGCCTCGGATTGCTGCCGGTTACATCTGAGTCTGCAGTTGAAGAAACATTGAGATCTATCAGAATGGAATTATAGTTATTATAATTGTCCATATTGGCATAAACTGCAGGCACTAACAAGAGCAGCAGGATTATTTTTTTAATGTCAACCATTATTTTCAAGACTTTCCTATTATTTTTCTTCTTTATATATATTACTCCCAATAAGCCAATCCATCTATACCCTAAAAAAGTTCAGGATACAGGCTTCTTGGCAACGGGGTTAAAGTTTTCTAAATAGATTATATAAAAAGCCAAGTTTTATATATTTTTGACAACCTTAAAGTAATATGCAAAAGCTGCTTGATTACAAAAAGGGTGTTGAATTATTTAAGAAATATAAAATAAAAATACCTAAAGGGAAACTTGTAAAAAGCAAAGAAGAGGCTGCTGGATATGTGGAGAAAATTGGATATCCCTTGGTGTTGAAGCTGATATCAAAAGACATTTCTCATAAAACTGACGCCAATGTTATTTTTACAAACATAAACTCCAAGGAAGAGCTTTTAAAAAGATATGATTTAGCTGTAAAGAATGCCAAGAAATACAATAAAAAAGCGAAGATTCAAGGAATATTAATCCAGAAAATGGTATTATCTGATATAGCTTTAATTCTTGGAGCTAAAAGGGATGATACTTTTGGAGACGTTGTTATTGCTGGTTCTGGTGGAATTTATACTGAAATATTAAAGGATATAAGCATGAGAATCTGCCCAATAACAAAAAAAGACGCTTTTGAAATGCTAGCTGAAACAAAGATTTATGATGCATTAAAAGGTTATAGGAATAAAAAAATAAACTTGAATAATGTTGTAGATGTAATATTAAAACTAGCAAAGATTATTGAAAAAAACAAAGACGTTAAAGAAATTGATGTAAATCCATTGTTTGTTTTGGAGAATGATGTTGCAGCAGCAGATATTAGAATTATTTCAGATTAAAGCCCTTAAGTTGTTTAAAAATTTTATAAAATCCTCTTTTGCCACAGAGCCGCCGCATGCATTTTCATGGCCGCCACCATATCCATTAATTCCAACAAGGGCTTTTGCCAGGTGCTTTAATGCATTTTTTCCACGTATGCTCATCCTCATTTCATTGTCTTTTTCCCTTGCAATAACAACCATCTTCTTTGGAAATTTGTAGAACAATTCATTTGCCAGCTCTCCAGTAGAGCTTACCTTGCCAGATAAATATGTAAATACAAGAAGTTTATCCCTGCTTCTTTCTTTAATTGCACTATTAAGCAATTCTTCATAGATTTTATTTACCTCTTCGAATCTTTGCATTATTATGCTATTCTTGTTTTCCAATATTTCATAAGGGCTGGTTGCTTTTTCCAAGACAGATACACATTCCTTAAGCACCTTATTATCCCCTTTCAATATGAATGAAAAGATTTTTGCAAGCTTACCCATCTCCATTTCAAATAATATTTTTTCTGGTTTTTTTGTATTTTTAATCAAGTCGGGATAAGCTTTTGTTAGTTTTTTTAGAAAGCTTGGCAAGTGCCAGTCTGCAACAATGCCAACTGCAGCAATCCAATCATCTTGCTTAACAATGTCATGGCAGATTTTTGTTGTTGGCGAGTCATCATTTTTGTTAAACCTTGAATTGTAGTAGTAAACGCCCTTAAGCTCCTGTATTTGGTGATGGTCCAGGTATACAATCGGTGTCTTTATTTTGTCTATGAATTCTTGGTCTGTCAAAGGTTTGTCGAGTATAACAAGCAAGTCATAAGTATAATGGTTTAATATCTTGACAAAATCAACATCTATTTTTGGGGCTCGTTTTACAGGAATTCCAGTACCTTTCTTGAATTTTCTTTTTAATAACAAATACGAGCATAAGCCGTCAGCATCATCATCATACAGATATAAAGGGTTCTCTGCTCTTTCAAGCATACTTGAGATTTTTTTAATAGATGTTTTTTTCATTATGTTTATCTTGTCTCTTTTAATACCATCTCAACTTGCTCAGCGTTCCAGCCTTTGGAGATTAAATTCCTTTTTATTTTTTCATGAGGCATGTTTTTATCCAAGGCCATTTTTATATAGTTTCTCAACAAAACTAAATCTGTTTTTGTAAATCCTTTGTTATTTCCTTTTAAATAATCTACCTTCTCTTCTTTTTTTGTAAAATAGAAATCGATAATGTCAGCAGGCGGCTTTTCTGAAAATTTTTCTGTCTTTCCAGCCATATTTGTTTTTTTATCAGAAGTTACTATAAGCTCTTTTTGCTGGCCGAATATCTCTTTCTTCTTCCTTCTCTGGTACAAAACTACAATTACAACTGTTATTATAAGTATTAAGGTTAACAAGCCGATTATCAATGGAAAATTAGATTCTTTTTTTATTGCTGTGCAGACTTTATTTACACAGCTTTCATCTTCTTTGCATATGACATCAAGATTGCAATTTTCACAGTCTTCATTTGAATCAACCATTCCATTGCCACATAGGCTTTCTGCTGCTGGCTGCTCTGTTGCACCTAGAACATCAACATTCCATGAATCAGAAGCTGTTAAAACTCCATCAGAAGCTTCAACTTTAATTACATAGCTTCCAAGATCTTGAGGAGCAAATGTATATGAATCAGTATTGCTTGTTGTTAATACATCATTTACGTACCAGTTGATTGTTAATGTATCTTTATTTGGATCGAATATTGTTATTGAAAATGTTGTACTTTCTCCTTTGTTAATGCTTATGCTATTTTCAGCAGGAGTTGATGATGTTATTTCTGGAGCCTGATTGTTTGTATCTGTTATAAGTTCTAAATCTACATTATTGCTTGAGGTCGAGAGAGTGCCATCTGATGCTGTGAAAATAATGTTATCTTTTCCGATAAAATCTTTTTCTGGTATTAATGTGGCTATACCATCGGGGTCCATGGAAACAGTTACATGGCCTAATGCAGATTGATATGCATAGGTTAATTTATCTTTGTCGATGTCTTCAAAATGCTCGTTTAATTTTATAATCATATTTGCATTTCTTATCCATGTTCTGTTTGTTATTGGGCCATTAAATGTTGGGGGATCATTGATATTTGTTACATTCAACAAAACCTCATTGCTTGTATTGCTTAATGTTCCATCTGAGGCTGTAAACCTAACTGAAGAAACGCCGCTGAAATTTTTATCTGGTTTTATTGTAACAATACCAGTATAACTGTTTATTGATATTTCCATGCTATCTGCTGAAGAAGATGTATAGGTAAACTTGTTTCTTTTTTCTGTATCACTAAAATACATGCTTATGTTTAATGTGTTGTTGGTTGTATCCTCTGGCCATGTCAAATTTGGAATTATTGTATATACTGGTGCATTGTTGTTTAATTTTACTGGAATGATCGCAGAGACATTTTGATATGAAGGGGTATAATTGCTTACTGTTACGTTTAAGTAGCCGTCTAATGTATCCTCGAAATTTGATGCATTGAATGAAAAAGTGTATTTTGTAAAGTTCGTTGAAGTATTTGCATATAATAAGAATGATTCTTCTGAGAGATTTTTGTAATAAAAATAAACAGCTGATGCATTTCCATTGATATCAGAGCTGAAGCTTAATGTAATTTCGATATTGTTAGTTCCTGTTAAGACTGCATTTGAGCCAGGGCTGTCGATTGTAACGCTAAAACCATACAGAATAAACAAACTTGATAATATTAACAGTATAAATAACCTCTTTTCCATAAACTAATAGACTTATGACTAATTTAAATATCTTTTTGTCTTGGGTGGTTGGGTAGGGGGTTGAGCCCAAAAGGCGAGAAGTATTATTCGACGGCTTTTTTTAAGTCATCAAAAATTTTTTTTACTTCTTCAAGTGGCATGTGCAAAATTTTGGGTTCTTTTCTTCCTTCGATTTCATCCATAACACTAAGTTCATCTATCACATCTTGTACCGCACAGTCTTGAACCATATATTCATAGAATTCTTCATTTAAAATTCTATGGCACAGCTTTTCAATTTCTTCTCTAGTTTTTTCATTATCTTTTTTTGCTAATTCTTTAAGTTTCTTCAGAATCTTTCCAATAGTTTTCATAGGAAAATATATTGCATCTTTATATATGACTCTTTTGTAGTCGAATAATATTGCATAATTCCTGTTAAGTCCAATCAACCTCGGGACGCTTTCGAATAAGCCAAAATGTTATTTATCTTTAAGTGGCACCATAATATATATATACATTAACAATACTGATTTACTTAAGAATGGCAAAAAAGAGGAGCAGCAATATTGCATTAATATCGGGTATCTTGATTCTGGTCTTGGTTTTAGGTTTTATTGTATTCTTTACCTCTTATGAATTGAACATAACTGGTGCTTCTTTTTGGGATAATCTTTGGGATAAGC
>JAGVYC010000023.1:9747-14102 GCA_018303485.1 Candidatus Woesearchaeota archaeon | reverse complement strand
CTAAAATTAGGAGTCTGCAGTACAAAGAACAGCCTAAAAACAAATACTAACAAGAATATTAGGAATACTACATCAAGTGATCTTAGTCTCATGATCTTCCCCTTTTTTTTCTTTTTTAACATTTAAATCTTCATCTTCTTCAGCATCAGAACCTTCAGCATTATTTTTTTCAGCAGTTTTCAGACTATCTTCTATTGTTTTTGTTTCCTGTTCTATTTTTGCAACTTCATTCGAAACTATCTTGCTCTTTACTTCATTTTCAACAACGTCAAAATAATCAAAAAATTTTGGTGCTAATTTCAACAATCTGGTCCTGCCCTTCTTTTCAGCAAATACAAAACCAGCATCTCTCAGGGCCTTTATGTGGTCATAAGCTGTATTCCCCCGCATGCCTATAATATCTGACTGCAAAACAGGCTGCTTATATGCAATTAAAGCCAAGGTCTTTGTCGCTGGCTCATCCAATTCGGCATCGCTCATCAAATTGGTGGTTAAATAATTATATTCCTTCTTTATGCCTAGCTTAAACTTGTTGTCTTCATTTATTAAGGCTAAAGCATTGCCCTTAATTTCATAATCCTTCTTTAGCTCATCAATAGCATCTTTAACAATACCAATAGAACCAATGCCGCATAATCTTGCTATCTCTTCAACATCCATAAATCTTCCTGTAGTAAACAATATTGCTTCTATTCTGTTTTTGTAGTCTTCCATGTTTTTTATGAAATTATAGAACCTTTTAAAACTAACTGATTTTTTTTACCCAGAAGTTATCAACCTCTTTGACTATCTTCTCGCTGCTAAAATCCTGCCTAATCGTATTCTTTCCGCAATAAGGGCACTTGCCTTTATACTCAAAACTCCTCGAAAATGTATAACTGCATTCTGAACATTTATACTTATGCATGCTTATTTAGCACACATCTCAAATTTAAAAATTTTATGCAATCGCCCTTTTACCACCGCCACCAAATAAAAACTTGGTTTAGAAAAGCTTAAAAATAAAAATAGCAGCTAAAATACCATATAATTCAAGAGGTGATACAAAAAATGAGGAAATTAGCATTAATCGCTACATTACTACTAGTTCTAGTTCTATCTGGCTGCGCTGGTTTAACAATATATAAAGATAGATCGCCAAGTACTGGCACAATGACTATTAATACAATACCATCTGGCTTAGATATAACAATAGAAAGGGCTGGTAGTATTGTTGCTGAAGGCACTTCTCCACTAGTATTCGACAAGGCAGAAGTCAATAAAAATTATGTTATAACAGCAACAAATGCAGATGGCAAATCAGTAACAGAAACAAGAAGCATAACAAAAACAGGTGGCTCAGTTACTGTAACATTAAACTTAAATGAGGAATAAAACCCTCTCTTTTTATTTTTTATATCAATAAATCGCATACCTCAACATAGCTGCAATGCCACCCATCTCCTTAAGCTGCACGCCTTCTCGAGTTTCAATAGAGATTATACTTATCTTTGCCCCTATTTTATCAGCTTTTATGCTTAATTCTTCTATCAGCTCATCGCCCAGGCCTTCAGACAAAAGCAATCTATCAACCACAGCCATGTCAAGCATCTTTTCAACATTCGCCTTGCCGTAAGCAACCTTGTTTTCTTCCCTTGCAAGCATCTCAAAAAATTTGTTCATAATCTCTTTCTCTTCAGTAATAACCTCTTTGGCTAACAAGTCCTTAGCCTTTTCTACCAATTCATGCAGTCCAACCTCACCAGTATATCCCAAGTCCTTCAAACCCAAAACCTTTCTTTTCAATTCAGTATTCAAGTAATTCCCGTCAAAAAATTCCTCTTTGGTCGGTATTGGCCCGCCGATTAATATCCCCTTTAAGTTCTTCTGCCCTAAAAATTCCTTGTTTGCAGCCTCAGCGATTCTTTTAAAAAATTCTTTCAATTCCCCTTCCCTTATCCTGGCAAACCTCGCAGCAGAGTTATGCACAATGAAATTATTGGCCAAAAAATTCCCCTTGTCAACTTTTATGTCAACCATCAATGTTTCTTTTTCAATCCTTTTTATCTTGTCTATCTTGGCTGCTTTTCCATTTTCATCAAGCAGCAAGTCATTAATTGTAAGCTCTCCTGCCCTTTTCTCAGTTCCATCGCTTGAGAAAAATACATGGTCTTCAGACGCATCAATTGAATCATTAGATATTATTGTTAAATAAGCATTTTTAGCAACATCCCATTTGTCAATAATAGTTCCAGAAACAAATTCTTTTTTTTCAAAGTCATATGATTTTACTTTGTCCCCCTTTTCCAATTCAGATATGGCTAAAAATTGCCCGTCTTCAAGCTCAACAGAGGTGTCGTGCATAAGGCACTGCCCTCCTGCTTTTGTCTTCCCAGGAACAGCTGAATGCATGGAAACAGTGCTTACTATAGCTGGTCCTTTTAAAAATCCAAGTGTTGCTTCTTTTCTATCTAGGACTATTAAGCCAAACATATCCCTATATTCCATCATTTCTTTCAATGGCTCTAATACAAATGTCTGGTCGCATCTATATATCCTAAAATTCAATGGCTCAGTAGGCTCTATGCTCCATACCTTTATGTCAACCTTGCTTTCCTGGTCAGAAGCATTTCCTGCAAATATTGCTATTCCATTTGGAGGGGTTTGCTTGTACAATCTTAAATGTCTGATGCATTTCTCCAATGAATCCTGAACATTATTCCTGGTTCTTGCGTCCTTTATGTTCATCGCTGTGCTTTGCTCCTGCTGCAAATGGCCTATTATTTTATTTAGATCATAACCAGCAGGCACATAAACAGAAACCAGTTCAGTATGCCTTCCTCTAATTCCTTCTAGCTCCTTTACAAACTTCCTCAGCTTATACTTTTGCGCTACATCCATGATTATAAATGTTGATTAACGATTTATAAGAGTTGTCAAAAAACAATTTTAAACTTGCCGTAATTTAATTTTTTTATGCTGTGCGTTGCCTTGAGATCTTTCTCTATCACTCTGAAATTTTCTTTTATAGTCGCCTCTTTAATTTCATTTTTTAATGACAGATTATTGTCTTTTTTTAATCTCCATATGTTGCTATTAAGCTCTATAACCTCTTCTGTCGTAAAATTTATCTTTTCTGACTTTACAGATTCAGGAAATCTTTCAAAGTGTATATCCTTGTTTTTTAATTGTTTATATATGGAATAAGTCACCATTGGATTTACAGGTGCCAACAATCTTAATACCAAATCAATACAATAATGCAGCGTATATAATGCTGACACTTGTTCTTCTTTAGTGAACTCATTATTTTGGTTGTATGCCCTGGCTTTTATAAGTTCTAAGTAATTTGATGCAAACGTTTCCCATATGAAATGCTTTAGGCGTATTGAAGGATTATGGAAATCATACATTTCATATCTCTCGTTTGCCAGTTTAACAATTTCATTTATTTCATTTATTATCCATTTGTCTAATTCCAAAACCCTCTTTGGCTTGCCCTTTTCAGGAAACATTGATATGAATCTTGCTATATTCCATAATTTTGTTATTGTCTTGCCAGCACCCTCTATTCTCTCAAGAGAACATCTAAAATCAGTGCTGTCCAAATTGCCCTCTATTGCTGCCCATAATCTAAAAGGCTCTGCTCCGAACCTGTCCATGATCTCTCTAGGGTCTACAACATTGCCCTTTGACTTCGACATCTTGTGTCCCTTTTCATCAGTTATGTGATAATTAATCCAGACATCATTGAATGCTGATTTTCTTGTTGCAAGATAACTCCTAAGCAATGTATAATATAGCCATGTCCTTACTATCTCTTTTCCTTGCGGCCTTAGAGTGCAGGGATAAGATTTTTTGAAAAATTCTTCATCTCTTCCATACATCAAAATATACAATGGGGATATAGAAGAATCAAACCATGTATCAAATACTCTTGTCTCTCCAATGAATCTTTTTGACTTGCATTTTGGGCATTGTTTTATCTTTGGACCTTCCCTCCAAGGCTGGTAGTATTTCCCCTTTTCAGGCAATATCACCTCTCTGCAATCTTCACAATGCCATAAGGGTATCTCTGTTGCATAATACCTTCTTCTTGACAAAGGCCAATCTATTGCAATTGCATCTATCCAGTTCAAAAGTATTTTTTTAGAATCAGGTGCATAAAAATTTATCTTGTCAGCAATTTTTTTTATGTCGCCCTTAAACTCCATTTGCTTTAGGTAAAATTCCTCCATTTCAATGAACTCTATTTCAGCCCCGCTTCTCTCAGATATTGGTGTTCTATGGCTTACTTGTGTTTGCCTTACCAAAAGCCCTTTATCCCTTAGTTCTTGAATTATTTTTTTTCTTGCTTCTTTAACTTTCAATCCCCT
>JAGVYC010000023.1:0-9736 GCA_018303485.1 Candidatus Woesearchaeota archaeon | reverse complement strand
GATTTTATTAGAACTTCTTTGTTATATATTGGTGTTATGGCTGTCTTTCCTTCCAAATGCCTGTACCTTTTGTCAGCAGGATTAAATATAACCATTGCACAGCTGCATATTAGCTCCGGCCTTGTAGTTCCTATAATCAAATCCTTGCCAGTTTCTTTTACCTTGAATATAACATCATTGAAGTTAGACATTATGTCCTTGTATTCTACTTCAGAATCAGCAATAGTTGTTTGCAGTTCAGGATCCCAGTTGGTAATTCTCTCATCTTCATATATTAATCCCTTATTCCACAAGTCTATGAAAGTGCTTTGCGTCAATGCCCTATAGCTTTCAGAGTCTGTTTCATAAACATCTCCTGCACCAGTTCCCTTTTCAAAAGAATTAAATCCAATGCCCATTCTCAAGAAAGATTCCATTGTGGCATCTCCTGCCTCATCAAGCAGTTTTTTGCAGAGCTCTATGAACTTCTCTCTAGGTGTTTCTGTCAATTTTACATTGAACTTTTTTTCTGCTGCAATTTCTATTGGTAATCCATTCTTGTCCAAGCCCAAAGGAAACAAGATTTCTTGCCCCCTCATCCTGTGGAACCTTGCAAACATATCCATCAGGGCATAAGTTGTTGCCTGCCCTATGTGAACAGGTGTATTGATATAAGGCGGCGGCGTATCAATGGAATAAATCTTCTTCTTTGAATTCTTGTTAAATCTGTAAACCTTTGATTTCTTCCATTCTTCATAAATTGGTTTTTCAAGCTCTTTAGCCCATCTGTTTTCTTTTATCCTTGATTCCATGCCATTCATTAGCAAAGAAATAGTTTAAATAGCTTTTTATTAAAAAGACTTATAAATAAGGTTAATCCAGAAATATTTAACAAGGGATGGTAGCTTAGCCTGGGAAAGCATACGTTCAAAGGAAGAATATGTCTTTTGATATGAAGCTGAAGAAAAGCTTTCAGGCACCGTAGTACCGGGGGTTCAAATCCCCCTCATCCCAAACTTTTCTGCTATCACATAATCATACTTCGCTAGATGTTTTGGATTTGAGAAAAATATTATTTTTATTCAATCCAGCACCCGACAACGCAACAATGCTCCATACCCTCTGTCCAGAAAACTTTATTAACTAGCTCTCAATTAATCTTTAGCAATGAAATCAAAAAGAGGTGCAATTGAACTGTCAATAACAACAATAATAGTTATAGTTATCGGCATTACAATATTAATTCTTGGCCTTGGTTTTGTTAGCGGAACATTTGGAAAGATAACAATTATATCAGATAAAATATTTGAAACAACAGAGTCTCAGATAGACAAGCTGTTAATAGCCTCAAAATTCTCAATGCCGTCTGAAGTGTCAATAGAGCAAGGCTCCGTCAAGGTAATAAAGGCAACAGTTGGTCATGATGGCACAATACAGGGTCCGGCAAAATTCGAGATGTATCTAACCCCGGACTTTCCAGCAGGTATAACCGAACAAATAATAAAAGCAAAGGTTATATCTCTGCCAAGAACAATAAATGAGGGCGAGCAGATAACATTTTCCATAAAGATTGCTGCAGCAGCAAAGGCACCAATAACAGTTGGCGATAGCCCTTCTTATAGCGTTCTTGTTAAGGCTAATGGCCAAGATTATGAAAGCTCTGCTTTTGTAATAAGTGTAATAAAGGGCAGAGGCATTTTTGGCTTCTAAACATTTATATAGCATTTATATTCTCAAATCATATGAGAGAGCTAACATCCTTAGACCTATACTTTGTAAAGCAAGAACTAATGAATTTAATAGGTGCAAAAGTAGATAAAATATACCAGCCAGATGAAAATACCTTAATCCTGCAGCTCCATAAAGAAGGAAAACAATTAATAAAAGTAATTCTGCCAAATTCCATTTTCTTAGCAAAAGAAAAATCCGCAGGCAGGCAGTTAAACTTCTCAATATTCTTAAGGAAGCATTTATCTAATTGCAGACTAACAAGCATTGTACAAAAAGACTTTGAGCGCATTTTAGAGCTTGAATTCCAGCTTAATGACAAAAGAATCCTAATAATTGAGTTATTCAGCAAGGGCAATATCATATTTTGCGATAGCAGTTATAATATAATATCTGCATTAAAAGAGCAAACATGGAAAGACAGGACAATAAAAAAAAATGAGCTATACAAATATCCGCCTGCAAAGACTAACCCCTTTGATTTGAGTTTAAACCGGCTGGCAAAGGCTATTATAGAGTCAAAAAAAGATTCAATAGTAAAAACATTGGCCATAGACCTCTCCTTCAGCGGAATTTATGCAGAAGAAATTTGCCTGGCTTCAAACATAGACAAGAATAAAATACCAATAAATGACCTGGAAATAAAAAATATCTATGCCACAATACAAAAAATAAAAAACTTGAAAATAAACCCAAATGCAATAAATCATGAGGCATTCCCATTTGAATTAAAATTATATGAGAATAAAGAAAAGGTATATTTCCCTACATTTAGCGAAGCCATAGAAGAAAACATTGCATATCAACCGCCAAGATTAAGCAAGGAAAAAGAAAAATTAACAAAGCTTCTTGAAATCCAAAAAAAACAGCTTGAACATATTAAGCTGGTAATAGAAGAAGAAACAGAAAAAGCAAATCTAATCTACAATAATTACCAATTAATAAATTCATTACTGCAGCAAAGAGATTTGGATAAGATGAAGCAAGACTCATTAGTTAAAGAAATCAACAAAAAAGATAAAACCTTTACCATGGCCTTGAAAGGCAGTAACCTGACACTTAATATAAACCAATCAATAGATGTGAATGCTTCTTTCTATTATGAAAAAGCAAAGAGAATGAAACATAAGCTGGCAGGGGCTGAAAAAGCAATAACTATGACATTAGAAAAGCTGAAAAAATCAGACATCATTGAAGTGAAAAAAGAAAAACCAGCAGAAAGAAAACGCGAATGGTACGAAAAATTCAGGTGGTTCATCTCATCAGATGGTTTTCTTGTCATATCTGGCAGGGACGCAACAACAAATGACATAATAGTAAAAAAACACCTTGAAAAAAACGACCTGGTTTTCCATACAGAATTAAAAGGCAGTCCTTTTGTTGTTATAAAAAGCAATAATAATCTAATATCCCAAAACACAATAGAAGAAGCAGCAATATTCTGTGCTGCAAATTCAATGCAGTGGTCAGCAAAGCTTGCAGCATCTGACGTGTATTATGTAGGACCAGATCAATTAAAAAAAGAGCTTGGACTTCCAAAAGGGACATTCATGATACATGGCAAGAGAACTTATCTAAAGCCAGTCCTGCAATTGGCGATTGGAGTTACAAATGATACTAAAATTATGTGCGCCCCAATAAACGCTGTAAAATCAAACTGCAAGAATATGATAATCATCAAGCAAGGTGACATGAAAAAAAGCGACATAGCAAAGAAAATAAAAAAGAGATTTGAAGATGAATTAAAAATAAAAATTAACCTCGATGAAATTATGCAGGCGCTTCCCCCGGGAGAATGTAGTATTTAATGAAAAGAGTTTTTCAATTTTGGCCACGCTCTATTAAGTTCTTTGTCTCTAAACGTCTCATCAGCATATTTCAGTATGGAGTAAATGTTTTTTAAATAATTTCCATCGTCTCTCAAACTTTCTTCCAAAAATATCCTACCATCTCTCATGCAAACCAACCTTGGCCTTTCTAGCACATTTGTAGCTTTGCCACCACCAGATTATATTACAACACCATTGCATAATGCTAAATCATCAACTCTATGTTCTGACCTGCTTTCTTTAGGTATATATCCCACATATAAAATATCCTTAAAAGTATAAGTACGCCACTCTAATAGATAGAGATAAGCATCATTCCTAAGACTTGTTGTTTTCCTAGGAATATGTAATGTTTTGCAATTTTGTAATTCATAGACCAATTATCATGGTAAGTTCCTTCTATAACAGAATCGAATCTTTCTTTAAAAAATTCTCTTTTATTCTTTCTAAAAGCAACATTTTTATTTACTTCACGCTAAAATATATTTATGCCAGTAACATTGAAATTCAAAAATGGTCCTAAACCATATATGTCAAGCAAACCATTTGCCTTGTCCCAATTATAAACAATGGAATCAAATATTATTGGTATTGGCGCTTCTCCTGGTGCCTGGTATGTTGCCAAAGACCAGTATGAATTGTCAACAAACAGGAACTGGCATGTATTTTCAAATACCTCTCTCACCTTGCCCTTTGTTGTCAACCTTATGTTTTCCCCATTTACTTTTCCTTTAAGGTTTAAACTTAATATTCCTGAATAAATGCCGCTGTTATCTCTTCTTAACCATGCTGAAAATTTAATGTTCTCTTCATCAATATTTGTAAACCCATTTATATATTGAATGTCTCCGCCACGTCCTCTGATGCTTATCCTGTTTAAATTACAATTAATACACACATTGTTCTCATCAATCAAGCCATCGCAGTCATCATCGAGTCCATTGCAGACCTCGATGCTAGGATCTACATTTCCAGCGCAATCACCCCAGTCAGACCATAATCCATTGATTTCACACGTCCTGTTCTGCAATCCTAACTCGCAGGCACCAATATTGGTCACACCGCATGTTGTAACTTGCATTTCTCCAGGAGTGCATTGTTGAGGGCATATTATTCCATCATCAATCAAGCCATCGCAGTCATCATCTATTCCATTGCAGACCTCTGCTGTTGGATTTCCTGGAATGCATATTTGAGGAACACCATTAACGCAATTTTGAACTGTTCTCTGGCAAGCACCAACACCGCATATTGTGCCTCCTAAATTGTCATCTATTATGCCATCGCAGTCATCATCAAGTCCATTGCAGACCTCTATTGCTGGTGTGCAGGTTTCTTGGCAGAAATAATTTGCATCTCCATTGCCTAAGCCATCCCAAAAGCAAAATTGATTGCTGTTGCATTCTTCATCAACCTGCCATGGATTTATATTTTCTCCACAACTTCCTAAGCCATCGCATTCAAATTCGTGTATTCTTAACCCTGTATCATCATCAAAATCATTGCCCCAAGGGCAGCCATATTCAGTTATATTGCTTCCACAATTTGTTCCAGCAGGTTGGTTAAAGAAATCATTGCAAACACCTGCACCGCAACCGCCATTTTCATCGCAGTAAAGGTTAACATCATTATAATTCCTGCATGCTGTATCTAAAGGATCACAATCTAAAGTGCTGCATAAATTTCCACTGGTTGAGCAATCGCCAAAAGCACCATTAACGCAATTTCTTATACCACTACAAGCACCAGAACCGCACACTTGAGGCGCAACACCATCATCAATCAAGCCATCGCAGTCATCATCGAGTCCATTGCAGACCTCTGTTGCTGGTATGCAAGTAGGAACACAATTTCCACCTGTGCATGTCTGGCCACCAGGGCAGTTTACATAAACTCTTTCAAAGCATGAATCAGCATCATTATTGCCGCAGAACCATCTTTGTGTTGAAGTTTGGCATCCTGCTTGTCCAAGAGAACATTCATTTGTACATGGAATATCAATTACCCTCGCCATGACCCACATTATATCAGCACCATAATCCTCTTCGCCAACATAAGGTCCGCCATTACACATTCTTTGTCTTCCTTCAGCTTCTATTTTAACATATCTATATACTGCATTATTTGCACCAGGTATATTGAAATATAAACTATCACTGCAAACTTCTCCAAGCCCTATCCAGTTATTTCCATCTGCAGAAACAGCAGCATGAAATGGCTCACCAGCACCACCTTCTCTTACAACTAAATCCCAATCATTATTTGCATTTACAATGCCTTCTGCCATATCCAAAATAAGTATGCCATCACCATTATCGCAATTGGGTTGACTTTGGGTTCCCGGTCTCTTGCATCCCTTTCTTCCATGATCATCAGCTATACTATCACAATCTGCTCCAACAGCAGCGCCATCATTATTAGTTGGATTTGTTAAATGTGTACCTGGTGTACCTAAAGCACCCCTGCACCATACAGTATCATCAGCATATGCAACAGCATCTGCAAAGCACCTTATATCTGCTGTATCTGGATTTGTTCCGCAATTGAAAATATCACCATAAGAATTTAAAGAAATAACTATGAATAAACTTGCAACTATTAAAAGCATAGCAATGCTCTTTTTTGTCAAACCACCTTTCTTTTGTCCCTCTTTCATATCTCCTCTCTTGATTCAACCCCTTTAATCTACACTAGAACCTCTTTTCTGATTGTTCAATAGAAAGTAAAGTTCTTTAAAAAGATTATTGCATAAAAATATATAATTCTAAAAATGCATAACGACAAAAAATTTACATTAAAATCATTCTTTTTTGGCATTAAATCTATTCCCTGCAACAAAATAACAAAAAGCATAATTGAAGGTAATATAACAAAAATCTAACATAGAAACCTTTTTAAAGTATTTTCTTAAAAATAAGCATCATGAGCGTTTATGACATAAAACCATCAGAATTAATAGAGAAGTTGGCATCGCATCTAAAAACAAAAATAAACATGCCAGATTGGGCTACTTTTGTTAAAACGAGTCCAGGAAAAGAAAGGCCTCCAGAAAAAGAAGATTGGTATTATATGAGAGCCGCTGCAATATTAAGAAAAATTTATATGTCAAAGGGTCCTATTGGTGTTAATAAATTAAGGACAAAATTTGGCAATCTAAAAAACCGTGGCACAAAACCAGAAAAATTTTATAGATCATCAGGTAAGATCATAAGAAGCATACTCCAGCAATTTGAAAAAAACAAGCTGCTAGAACAAAAAGCAATCGGGGTTCATAAAGGAAGGGTTTTAACAAATGAAGGAAAAAGTCTATTGGACAAGTTATCAAAAAAATGAATGATGCAGAATTGCTAAAAAGGAAAAAGCTAGAAGAACAATTCAATGAACAGGTGAAATTGCAGCAGCAAGCAACCCAGATAGATGCTCTAGCAAAGCAATATATGACAAAAGAAGCATTGCTAAGGTACAGTAATTTGAAACTAGCTCATCCAGAAAAGGCATTTCAAGTTGCATTTGCAATATTACAGGCTGTTGACTCTGGGTTAAATGAAAAGATAGATGATAATGCATTAAAAAATATATTAATTCAATTCCAAGAAGATAAAAAGGAAACTAAAATAAAATGGCAATGAAATATCCTGCAAAGAAGCAGAGGTTGGCTAAAAAAAGAAACCAAAGAAAATGGGCACCATTCTGGACTGTTCCAAGAATATACGGCAGAGGTCGAAAAGTCCATCCAGGTAGGCATACTCAAACAAAGAGAAATTGGAGAAGGACGAAAACAAGGGTATAAACATGTTGGAAAGAAAATACATCATTCCATTAAGGAAGCAGTTCTTGAAGGTTCAGACATACAGGCGCTCATACAAGGCATCAAAAACAATCAAGGAATTCTTAATGAAGCATATGAAGGTTCCAACAGTCAAGATTGGAAAGGAATTAAATGAATACATCCTAAAAAATGGAAGGACAAACCCCCCTCATAAAGTAGAAGTCAAAGCAATAAAATTTGATGATAAAGAACCTTATGTTAAAGTTAATTTGATTACTGCACCAATAGAAATGGAACAAGAAAAGAAAAAGAGTATAAAAGAAAAATTAAAGGAAAAGCTGACAACAAAACCAGAAGATAAAACAAAATTAGAAAAAGAAAAGCACGAAGTTCTAGAGCATGCCAAGCTCGAGCATCAAAAGCCAGCAACACCAGAAAAATTTTCTCCAAAAAAGGCCTCTCCGAAAGCAGAAATGATTATTGGAGAGACTGGAAAGAAGCAAAGATAATTTATTAAACCTATTTTTCTCTAAAACCTCATGGAAGAACTATTGCCATTTGAAAAAACAGCAAGAAATTTGCTTGTAAAGAAAGAATCAACTACATCTAATGAATTTGGATGTTTCCCAGAGCAAAGAAAAACTTCAGAATTGATTGATTATGGTGTAATCTGTATAAACAAACATCAAGGACCTACATCCCATCAAGTTGCAGATTATGTCAAGAAAATTCTCAATGTAAAACATTGCGGTCACGGTGGAAGCTTAGATCCAAATGTTACTGGTGTTTTACCAGTAGCACTTGAAAATGCAACAAGAATATCCCAGACATTGCTAAAAGCAGGTAAAGAGTATGTTGCACTAATGTACATACATAAAGATGTTGAAGAATCCAAGATATTGGAAACAACAAAAAAATTCACAGGCAAAATAAAGCAAATCCCCCCAATAAAATCTGCTGTCAAAAGGCAGGAAAGAACAAGGAATGTTTATTATTTTAAAATCCTGGAAATAAACAGGAGAAATGTCTTGTTCAAGATTGGTTGTGAAGCAGGAACATACATAAGAAAAATAATATTTGACTTTGGCAGAGATCTAAAAACTGGTGCCCACATGGCTCAGCTTATAAGGACAAAGGCAGGCCCATTTACAGATAAAGAATGGTACTCATTGACAGATTTAAAAGATGCCTACTCACTCTATTTAGAAGGTGATGAAAAAGAGCTAAGGAAAATAATAAAGCCGATTGAATTTGCTATTTCTCACCTGCCAAAGATTTACGTTTTTGATTCAACTGTAAATAATTTGTGCCACGGTTCTCAATTGTACGCAGCAGGCATCTCAAAGCTTGATTCAGGTATAATAAAAAATGATTTAGTTGCAGTCTTGACATTGAAAAATGAACTCATTTCTTTAGGCTATGCAGCAATGACTTCAGAAGAAATGCTAAAAGCAGAAAAAGGACTCGCAGTAAAGGCATACAAAGTTTTCATGAAGACAGATTTGTATCCAAGAAATATCTCTTAGTCATCTAGGGGATTTTTTATTGATTCTAGCTTGTTTCTCGCTACTCTTGTGTAAATCTGTGTTGTTGCAAGTCTCTCATGGCCCAATAAAGATTGTATGTACCTTATGTCAACTCCTGATTCGAGCAAATGAGTTGCAAAGCTATGCCTTAACATGTGCGGCGTTACCTTTTGTTTTATTCCTGCCCTTTTTGCAGCATTGTCAATAACGAGCTGTACCGATCTCGCAGAGTATTTGCCTTTCCTACCATTTAAAACATAACCAGAATGTCCTTCAAGCATAGTTTTTATTTTTTCAGCAGTATTCTTGCTTATCAAAGTTATTCTGTCTTTTGACCCCTTTCCATGCCTGACTTTTATTGTACTGCTGCCAAAATCAATGTCCTCTATTTTTAAGTCCAGCAGTTCAGATAATCTCAATCCAGATGAGTACAATATCTCTATTATCAGCTTGTGCCTCGGATTATCAGTATTGATTATCATTGTTTTTACCTGTTCTTTTGTCAAGACATCAGGAATATGCTTGTTCTTTCTTGGCAAAGGCACTTCTTCAGGCACTTCATAAAGCACAAAAGATATATAAAAATCAATGGCTGCAGAAGCAAGCCTCACAGAACTTTCATCCATGCTCTTGTTGATAAGATATAGTAAATATTCCCTCTTTTTTCCTTTTTTGTAATCATTGTTGCAATATTCAAGAAAGTCTCTTATGTGATAGCAATAGCTTTTTATAGTTCTTTGGCTAAATCCCCTAAGTTTCATCTCTTCAATAGCTTTTTCCATTGATGCTAGATGGAAAATTTGTTTTATATCACTTTCCACCAAAATCATGAAAATCATCCAAAAACTCCGTAAAATATGTAATATTATCTTGTTAAATGAAATTTCCTTTATTTAATAGTTGTT
>JAGVYC010000022.1:498-25493 GCA_018303485.1 Candidatus Woesearchaeota archaeon | reverse complement strand
AGACTATTCAAGGCATTTATCTCAATCTGCCTTATCCTTTCCCTTGTAAGGCAAAATATTTCCCCAACCTCTTTCAATGTTCTAGAACCATAACTATTGCCTATGCCATATCTCAGTCTTAAAACCTTTTCCTCTTTTGGCCTTAATTTAGACATCCTTGCTAGCCCCCTTTCAATAGACATTTTAACACAAGCGTCTTCATATGGTGCATCAGATTTTTCATCCGCAATAAAATCAAGCAGCGTACTTCTGCCTTCTTCCTCGTTAACTTGACTGTCCAGGTATATTGTTTTTAAAGTTTCATCATGATAAATGAGCTCCTCAATAACACTTGGTTTTATAGGTTTCTTTATATTTTTATTTAAAATCTCTGTTATCTTATCTATAGATGGATTATCATAATTTTCTTCTGCTAAGTAATGGCTAATTATATATTTAATTTTTTTCAGCAACTCATTTTTGTATACTGGCAGCCTTATGATGTTGCTATTATTTTGTATATATCTCTGCATGGCTTGTCTAATCCACCATGTTGCATATGTTGAAAACCTATAGCCCCTTCCTGAATCAAACTTTGCTGCAGCCCTTATTAAGCCCATGTTACCCTCTTGGATCAAGTCCCCAAGACCATTTTCATTGCAGCGAAAGTTCTTTGCAATGCTCACAACTAGCCTTAGATTGGCTTCCACAAGTGGTTGTTGCGCAATCCTGCCAATTGCTATTTTTTCAATTAATAGCTCAAAATTTGCCATCTGCAGTTTTTCAATCTCTTTCTCTAGTTTAAGCATTC
The DNA here is from genome assembly GCA_018303485.1 of Candidatus Woesearchaeota archaeon. Taxonomy (GTDB): domain Archaea; phylum Nanobdellota; class Nanobdellia; order SCGC-AAA011-G17; family JACPNG01; genus JAGVYC01. The sequence goes on along the minus strand of JAGVYC010000022.1, from coordinate 24,703 downwards.
TTGCTTTTTGCCATTTCTTGTTCTTTATTGCTTCAATCTTCTCAAGCTTTTTTCCTATTACATCTTGATTCTCTTTATATTGATTCTCTGCCTCTCTGCCTGCTCCTATTATATCCCCCCATGCTTTTTCTTTATTTATATCAAGCAGAGAATACCTTGATATATCATTAAAATATGATTGAATTGAGTTTCGACTCACATAATTATTACCCTTGCGCATGCAATTATATAAGGGCAATACACTTAAAAAACTTTTTATAAGGATTGAACTCTCCTTTGCGAGATTTCGTTAACTATTTAAATTAAATTCCTAAAACCCAAAATAGCATGCACAAAATAACCCTAATACCAGGAGATGGCACTGGGCCTGAAATAGCTATAGCTATGAAAAGATGCGTTGAGGCAACTGGCGTTAAAATAGAATGGGATATTCAAGAAGCTGGTGATGATGTTTTTAAAAAAGAAGGGACTCCCCTGCCGCAAAGAGTAATTGATTCTATCAAAGAGAATAAAGTTGCTATAAAAGCGCCAATAACAACACCTGTTGCATCAGGGTATAGAAGCGTTAATGTTGCATTGAGAAAAGAGCTTGACTTGTACCAGAACATAAGGCCTGTCAAATATTACAATGGTGTTCAGTCAAAATATGAAAACATTGACATTGTAATATTCAGGGAAAATACTGACGACCTTTATGTTGGAATTGAATTTGAGCAAGGCAAACCAAATACTCTAGAGTTGATAAAAAAAATAAAAGAGTTCAACAAACAGGTTATTTCTGATGATTCTGGGATAAGCATAAAGCCAATTTCAATTTTCAAGACAAAAAGAATAGTCGAAGCTGCTTTTAAATATGCAATTAAGCACGGAAGAAAAAAAATTACAGTTGTGCATAAAGCAAACATCATGAAGCACACAGACGGCTTGTTCTTAAATACAGCAAGAGAAGTTGCAAATTCTTATCCAGGAATAGAGTTTGAAGACAGAATTGTAGATAATATGGCAATGCAGCTAGTTCAAAAGCCAGAGCAATATGATGTTTTAGTTCTGCCTAATTTATACGGCGACATAATAAGCGATTTATGCGCTGGACTTATTGGTGGTCTTGGTGTTGCTCCTGGTGCAAATATTGGGAATGAATATGCTATTTTTGAAGCTGTTCATGGCTCTGCACCAAAATATAAAGGCCTTAACAAGGTTAATCCGACTGCATTAATTCTAAGTGCTGTTTTGATGTTAAGGCATATTAATGAAGAAAAGGCATCTAATATTCTGGAAGAAGCTGTTGCTGATGTCATTAAAGAAGGAAAATATGTAACTTATGACTTAAAGAAAGGCAGAAACGACTCAACAGCAGTTGGCACGTCTGAAATGGCTGATGCAATAATAGGAAGGATAGAAACAATTTTAAAGGAAAATTCCTGATTTCTTCATGAGCCACGGTCGCTTAATCTGGTAGAGCGCCAGCCTGGAATTTGATTTTCTTGAAAGCTGGTTTCCGCAAGGATATCTCGGTTCAAATCCGAGCCGTGGCGATTTATTTTCTTTATAAAGAACATCATATCCTACCCAAAATTCCTACAAATTTTGGTAATTTTTGTAGGTATAAAATCGCATATAAATGCTGATATCTTCCTAGTAGAACATGGAAATAAAAGACTTATATGCAAAATGTAGAGAAAGATATTGTGATACACACCTAAAGGAATTAGAGAATAATGGCACTTATTCTGAACAGAATAAAAATAATTTGAAAACTTTGTTAATACTTAAAAGAGTTATTTTGTAAGCCTAAAGCCCAAAGGGTAAAATGACTATATCAATAAGGCAATTAAAGTATTTCAAGCATTAAACCCTAATTTTAAATTAGATGATTTAGGCAAGACTACTGCAGCATTATTTTCTATTTTTTGGTAGTTTGGATTAATTCTTCAGCCCTTGTTTTTTCTATTTTTAAGAATATGTTATATTTTAAAAATTTATCAACTATTTTTATATCCTTCTTATTGAATAAACTGTATTTTGAGTATTTATTCTGCTTATTTAGGATATCATACTCTTTTTTCCCAATAACCAGCAAACTAGAATCTAGTCTTAAGATGCCACCAAATTTTTCTTTCCTGAAAATTATCTTTGGGTTCCTAAATATGATATATTCCATCTTACTCCATTAAAGGGTCCTTTGCATTTATTGTGCCAAAGTATCCTTCGGCGGAAGCCCTGCAACCCCCTTTACATAAAGAGATATATTTGCAGCCAGTACATTCTTTAGGCAAATACTTTAATCTTCGCATATCAATTAAAAACTTATTTTTATTCCATATTTTGTTTACGTCATCTTTCAATATATCCCCTAGATTTATACATCAACGCATTGAAAATAAGATTCATGCAAAATTATTGACAGAAGGAACAAAAGAAACAATAGAAACTTGGAAAAAGAACGATAAAAAAGAATTAAGAGAAACACGGTTCATTTCAGAGCTGAAAACAATACCATTAACTGAATATATTTATGGCAATTGTGTAGCTATCTTAGGCACAGATATTCAAAATCCTTTAGGGATTATAATTAGGCATAAGGACTTTGCAGAACAACAAAGGATCCTATTTCACCTATTATGGGATAACCTAAAAGAATAATCACCAAAAAGCTTATATAATAGTTTATTATAATTCATTATAAAATATAATGAGGAGGAACATTATGGTACAGGCTATTGTAAGTTTAGGGGAATATGAAGACAGGATATTAACTATAGTCAAAGGTAAATATGGCTTTAAAAATAAATCTGATGCTATGAATTTTGTGATTGATAAATTCGAACAAGAACTTCTAGGGCCAGAATTAAGACCAGAATATCTAGAGAAATTAACCAAGATAAGGAAAGGAAAATACATTAAATTTAATTCCATAAATGAATTAAGAAAATCCACTAGTTAAAAGAGGTTATATGTATAATTGTAATATAAGCGAGCATTTACAGGAAATTATGAAAAAGTTATCCAAAAAGGATAAAGCTCTTTATGAACAACTTCTAAAAAAGATTAACGAAGTTATAAGCTGTGAAGATATAGAACATTATAAAAATTTAAGGTATAATATGAAAGATTCTAAACGTGTGCATATAGGCCATTTTGTATTAGTCTTTCAATATAATATTTCTACAAATATGATAAATTTTGATGATTTTGACCATCATGATAATATCTATGGATAAACCAAAGGAGGTTTAAGGAGGAATCAGCAAAAATTAGTATAGTGTTTAAGTTCTTTATGACGGATTTTAATATCCGAGCCGTGGCGAATTTTTATTTACAAAAATATTACCGAAAGATTTATAAACAAGTGTTAAATTATATTAACATATGTTAAAAATATTTAACAATTTAGAACCTTTTTTCAATGATTGCTATAGAAGAATTAATGTGAGAGAATATGCCAGATTAAGAAAAATAAGCCCCCCCTCAGCATCGCAACTTTTAAAAGATCTTAAAAAAGAAAATTTATTAATAAAAGAAAAGGAAAGAAACTACATTTACTATGCAGCAAATATAAAAGACAGCTTATTTATTGATTTATCAAGAATATACTGGTCTTATATTATGAAAAGGGTTGGAATAGTAGAACGCTTAAAAAAGGAAATGATAAGCCAGTCAATAATACTTTTTGGATCTTTAAGCAAGGCAGAAGCAAAACATAACTCCGATTTAGATATTGCTATATTCACAACATCAAAAAAACAAATAGATCTAAGTGATTTTGAAAAAAAGTTAAAGAGGAAAATACAAGTGATTATGTTCAAAGAAATGGAAGATGTTAAAAACAAAGATTTATTGGGCAACATCCTAAACGGACATATCATTTCAGGTGGTTGGTAAAAAATGGATTGGTTAAGTTGTAAAAGGACTAAAATGGTTAAAGAAGTCAAAATTGATAAAAACCTAATTAATTCGTTAATAAACTCTGCCTCAAAAAAGCTAATTACTGCAGATTCGATCAAATTGAATGAAAATACTGCTTCGTCAAAAGTTAGCTTAACTTACGATGCCTTAAGAGAGTTGTTAGAAGCCATAGCAATAGAAGAGGGATTTAAAATATATAACCATGAATGCTATTGTGCTTTCTTAAAAGAAATAATCAAAGAAACAAATTTAGGTGATAAATTTGATGATTTTCGTAAAATAAGAAATTCTATTAATTATTATGGTAAAGACGTATCTGTTGAAGAAGCAAGTTTTTTAATAAAGAACATGCTCATCTTAATAAAAGAGATTAAACAAAAAAGGAGGTCAACAAGTAAGAAATAGTGATGGCACTACGCCTTCAAGGCTATACTCCGAGCCGTGGCGAATTTTTAGCGTCTTTTTAATTTTAGAATTTAATTTCAGAAATTATTGGGTCTTAGAACAGTTGTTAAATTAAAGCTTAATTCTTTATCATTCCTTAAAACATCTATATATATGTTCTCGCCAACAGGAAGCCATGCAACATAATTTCTAAGCTGATTTGAGCCTTCTATTGATTTGTTATTTATCTTTATTATTATATCGCCTTTCTGCAAGCCAGATTTTACTGCTGGTCCTTTTGGATCAAATAAAACTATTTCAGAGCCATCTAAGATTTTACCCTCACCGTCAGCATTAACAATTATTTTATCCTGCAAGCTTATGCCCAGGTAGCTTCTGTCTATTTTCCCATATTTTATCAGCCTATCAAAAATTATTTTTATTAAATTGGATGGTATTGCAAAGCCGAGTTCTCCTGTTCTTACATCAGAAACAATGAATGTTGTCATGCCTATGAGCTTGCCATTTGAATTGATCAAGGGACCGCCTGAATTTCCTGGATTAATTGAAGCATCAGTCTGCAAAAAATCACGGTATTCTGTAGGGCCTCGTTCCCTATGCTTTGCGCTAATTATTCCTGTAGTAACAGTAAAATCAAAGCCGAAGGGATTGCCTATTGCAATTACATTGTCACCAACGTCAACTGCATCTGAATCGCCAAATTCCATTGCAGTAAGATATTCAGCATTAATCTTCAGCAAGGCTACATCAGTCTGTGGATCAGAACCGATAAGCTTGGCCTTGAATATTCTTTTGTCGCTAAGTCTTACTGTTATGTTTGAAGAATCGCTCACAACATGAGAATTTGTTATAATGTAGCCATCATTGCTAATTATGCTGCCTGATCCAGATTTATCAATAGCTTCTATATAAACAACAGCTGGTATTACTTTTTTAGCTGCGGCTTGTATATAATAACCTGCTTCTTGGTTTAAGCTTATTCCTGCAGCTTTCTGCTTGTTGAATGATGTATAAATAACAGCCAACTGCAGGAAGATTATTAATATTAAAAGTACAATTATCAATACCCTTTGGCTTCTTCTGTTCATACACATGATAAAACAGAATAATTTTTAAAAGTATCTAATGAATTAGTGCACGCCAATCAACTTTAACAATCTTGTAAAGAAATGCTCTTTTTCAGATTCTTCAAATGGCTCTTCATATTTTCTTTTTAGCAAGAAAGCTGCTAGCTGCTTATAGCTAATTGCTGCACCTGATTTCGGGTTGGTATATATAACACTTTCTTTTCGCATCAATGCTTCTTTCATTGCCTTGTCTTCTGGTATGATCGAAATGATTTTCTTTTCCAATAAAGATTCTATATTGCTTATTGACATCTCCAATTTGGCATCTTTTGTCTTTGTCAAAACTACACCAAGAACTTTTTTATTTAATTCTTCAGCAAGCTTTATTGTTTTCAATGCATCTGCAACAGCAGGCATTTCTGGATTTGTAATTATTAAAACTTCGTTTACTGATTCTAATGCGTCTAGTGCTTCTTTGCCAAGGCCTGCTGCACAATCAACCAAAACTATATCTGTTGTTCCTGTAAGGCCTTTTATTGCATTTTTTAGATTGTCTGATTTTGTTTTTTTCAAATCATCAATGGAGATTGAAGCAGGAACTATTTTTGTTCCAGAGGGATGCATGTAAACAGCTTCTGAAATGTGATTTTTATTCTGCAAAACGTGATGAAGATGTATTGGAACTACTGGCGCGCCAAGATAAATGCCGATGTTTGGTGTTGTTAGATTTGCATCCACTATTGTTGTATCTTTGCCAAGGTAATTCAAGGCAGTTCCTAATGCTATTGCTGAAGAACTCTTTCCAACGCCGCCTTTGCCTGATATCAATGCTATAAATCTTGTCATTTGCTTTTGGTAATTTTCCTATCTTTAAAAGTTTTTTGATGCCTTATTTTGTATGTGATGTATGCTACTATTAAAAGGATTATCAATGAAACTGCTAAAATATTCTTTAAATTTGTTTTAATGTTGCCAACAAAGGTTGTTTTTCCTGTTAATGGGGCTGAGCTTATTTGTTCCTTTGTTTTTTCAGCTTCAATGGTTTTTTCTTCGCTCAAGGATTTTTTGGCTTCTTCAGCTAATTGAAGCTCTTTTTTTTCAATTTCATTCTCTGCGGTAATCTGATTAATTGAATTAGTGCCAGAACCACCGGATGAACCGCTTGAACCTCCACTGCCTCCGCCCCCACTACCAGAACCGCCACCTGAACTGCCTGCTTCATTTGAGCTTGCAAAAACACCATAAGTGCTGAAGTGAGTTAAATTTGCAATTATATAACTGCCGGATAAATTAACCATTGTTGGAATCTGCTCCCATAAAGATGAGGCATTATTATAGTAATAAAATGACATCGTGCTTAAGTTTATGTTCAATGAATCAACTTCTGTTGCATTGTAAAAGAATTTCAATGTTGTGTTTATTAAAGAATCATTTATGGTCTTATTTAGTTTAAGATTTAAATCTTTAAGCTTTAACAAATTGCTGTTGTTCGGGCTATTTTCTTCAAGCAGGTTTATTGGAATGTTGCTTATATTTTGGCTTGTAACAAGGATAAGCTCTATAGAATCAACATTATATATTCTTATAAAATCACCGCATACTAAAACTTCTTGCGGCTTGTTCTCCGGGGATATGCAGTTATTGTTTTCTATGCACGATCTTGTTTTTATGTTGCTTGCGCAAAGCGACCATTCAGAACATGTCCAGTTTTCTGAGCAAGATGCATAATAAGTTAAAGACAGGCTGTTTAACACAGGGGTGACTGTTGAATTTGTAAATAATAAAGCAAGAATTCTTATCTTGCTGTTTGAAACGTTAACATTGCTTAAGTTATTGCTTGATACATCAAACCATGTCAATCCTGAATCTATTGAATATTTGTAAGATATATGCTGATTATTAAGATTCGAGTCTTCATTAAATAAGCCTAATTTGGGTTGGCCTTCAAAATTCAAATCATTTGTTTCAATGGATGCATTAACATAACTGTAATTTGTCGCATTATATGCTGTTGTTGATGAATAAACTGCTGTTATATAATCTATTTTTGCTGTATCATTAACATTTATGTCAAACTGGTCTGCTGCCAAAGGCAAATTTGATATTATCAATGAAATTGAAAAATTGCCTGTTGAGGTTGCTATTGCAGATCCATAATTTGATGTATTGCATGCAACATTTACTGGGCAAAGGTAGATTACTGGCTCCTTTGACATACTGTTAAGATATAATGATATCATATCATTGTTGTTTAAAGAATTGTTGAATTTTATAGAAAGCTTTTTGTTTTCGTCTATGTTTGTAATATTTTCATCCAAGAAGATAACTTTGCTTGTATCGTCATGAATGTCGTCCCTTATTGCTGAGGTTATAGAAGCAATTTTGTTTGATGTTTCCTGCCATTGATAAAATAATGGAATTCTGGATAATTTAACTTCATTATTTGTGAAGTTTATTTCAGAGCTGTTGAATATGTAGCTTGAAATGTTTGAAAAATCCCATGTGTGATTGATGGCTGGCTGGTATGCAAAAAAACCAGTTGGATTAAAATCGTATTTAATTGCTACTAAAAGAAGTATGAAAACTAATGCTATGATAAATGCCTCTTTTTTTGATTTCATTTCTTAATTGTTTTCCTTTATCCAGGTTCTTGAAAATATGAAAAATTCCTTTACATCATTGTAATATTCAACTATTGTAGACATATCTATCTCAATATCATCTGCAATTAAAGTAAGGTTCTTCCTGTATTCCTCTCTTACACTTGTTACAGGGGTTTTTGAGACCTTTTTAAGCAATAAATAGAGGTCAAGATATTTTTTGAGATTTTTGTCTTTTAAGATAATCTTTTTTAAAATCACCTTTAATAATTCAAATTTTGCCATGTCTGATGCAGGAAACTCTTTTATCTTATTTTTATGCTTAGTAAATTCAAGCATGTCGGTTATTGAGTAGTTCATAGAGTCGATAAGCCTTTCAACTATGCTCTTCATCACATCGCCTGTCCTGGTATACTTTAGAGTAACATAAATAAGATGCTCTGCCCTCTGCAGTTCTCCTCTTGCACTTTCAATGTCTTCTAGCATTTTGGGTTTTTAAAAGGCTGTTAACCTTGTTTAAAAAGTTTTTTGATTCGTAAACATAATTTTTAACCTTTTCTATTGTTATTGTTGTAACCTCGTAATTTGGGTTGCACATTATAATGCTGTTGTTCTTTGAAAATTCAACAGGAGATTTTTTGTGGCGATCAAGAATCATTTTTAGGTCTTCCATTATGAAGATATGTTTCCTGTCTATTCCATATCTTGGAGCAACCTTATATTTGAAGATGTTTATTTTTTCCATAAAATTATTGTTTTGATATGAATCTATTCTTTTGTATGTATATTCATAATAAAGCAAAGCATCCATGGCAGAAACACATGAGTTTAAAATATGCTCTGTTATTGTAAAAATAAGTTTTGGCTCCTTGACCATTGGGTAAGTGACGTAAGTCAGATGATCTGCGACCTCAAAGAGTTTATTTGCTTTTTCTAACAAGGTTGGGATATCAGCCATAATGTATTGAATAAGGTCTTTATTAATAAACATTGTTGTTTTTTTAGGTTGATTTCAGTTTGATAATTGCTGCTGCTATATTTCCTTCTTCTTCCAGAGCAGATATAGCTTCTTCCTTGGAGCATTGAGCCTGAGACATAACTATTTTAATGTCATCTTCACTGAATTTTTCTGTTTCTTGTTCTTCTATTTCTCCAGTTACCTGCAAGGTTTCCTGGCCCATCATGTTTATTCTAGAAACCTGGGGATTATGAATGACTAAATTTTTGTCTTTTGTTTTTATTATGACTTCTGTTGCGTCTATCTCTTCCTGCTTAACACCAAGCTTCTTCATCGCCTTTTCCAATTCTCTTGGATTTAATCCCGGAAACATAAAATAATAAGAAATTTACTAATATAAAAAGATTATTATAACCACAGTATATCGCAAAGTGCCTAAGTGGGCGAGACTTCTTTGTTCATTTATATCTCTCCCTAGCTAACAAGTAATAAAAGCAAAACCATTAGAATAACACTTTGCTCTCTTCTCACAATCCAAACCAAGAAGATCCAGAAACATGAAGTATTATCTCTAGAACCAATACCACAACAATTAATACCACAATAAGTGTTGGAGTTAACTCTATCTTGCTTGTATAATCATCAAAGTACCTTACTATGCCCCCGCCAGAAGAAGGCATTCTTATCATATTATCCTCTGCCATAATATTTTTTTATTATATTGTGTTTAAATAGTTTACTGCGAAATAATTTTGGGATACGACAGACATGCAAGGAAACCATAAACTTTAAAAAGGTGAGCTTTCAAAATCTGAATAAACCAATGATTTATTTTAGGAGGTTAATATGGAAGTTTCAAAGGATGTATTGGACAAGATTTATGAAGCTATTGAACTGGCGAGATCAACAGGAAAGATAAAGAAAGGAATTAATGAGGTAACAAAGGCTGTTGAAAGGGGCATTGCAAAATTAGTATTACTTGCTTCTGATGTGAATCCGGCAGAAATCATAATGCACATTGAGCCTTTATGCAAAGAGAAATCAATACCTGTTGTAAAGGTAAAGAGCAGAGAAGAGCTAGGAGCATTATCTGGCCTGCAAAGACCTACAACAACAATAGCAATAATACAAGAGGGCGAGGCCAAGAACATATTAAAGGATGTAATCTCAAAGTTAGGAAAATAAAAAATGAAAGACAATAAATCTCCGGAAAAAGAAGAGAAACAAGAGCAAAAGGTGCAGAAAGAACAAAGAGAGGAAAAAAAAGAAAAACCAAAAGAGCAGAGGTTTATATTTTCAAATGCATACCCTGCTGTTGTTGAGGAGATTATCGGCAGAACAGGAACAAGGGGGGAGATAAGCCAGGTCAGATGCAAGATTCTAGATGGAAGAGATAAAAACAAGATACTAAGAAGAAATGTAAAAGGGCCTGTTAGAATAAAAGACATGCTAATGCTAAGAGAAACTGAAATAGAAGCAAGAAAGTTGACACAAACTAGGCGAGGCTAAGGGTATAAGATGCCACTATGTTCATTTTGTTCAAGAAATATTGAAAAAGGCACAGGCCTTATGTATGTTAAGACAGACGGCAAAATATTGAATTTTTGTTCTAGTAAGTGCAACAAGAATATGCTAAAGCTTAATAGGAAGCCAAGAGATTTTAAATGGACATCTGAAATTAAAAAATGATTGAGAGAACTCTTATTTTGATAAAACCAGACGGCATTCAGAGATGCTTGACTGGGAAGATTATTTCTAGGTTTGAAGATGCCGGCTTGAAAATTATTGGAATGAAAATGAAGTGTATAGATGAAAACTTTGCAAAAAAGCATTATACTGAAGACATTGAGAAAAGAAGGGGAAAATTTGTTCGCGATAAATTGATTGGTTTCATAACAGAAGGTCCTGTGCTGGCAATGTGCATTGAAGGTGTTAATGCAATAGAAAATGTAAGGAAGCTTGTCGGCGATACTGAACCAAGAAAATCAATGCCAGGAACTATAAGGGGGGACTTTGCCCATGTCACTTATGATTATGCTGATGGCAAGAATGTTGCTGTTAAAAACTTAGTTCATGCTTCTGCTGACAAGAATGACGCTGAAAATGAAGTGAAGCTATGGTTTTCTGGTGAAGAACTGCACAGCTACAAGACTGTACATGACGTGCATGTGTTGTAATTTTTTATTAATATAAGCAGCTTTTTAATTTTTTTCAACAATAGGTTTATTAATAATAGCAATTTGACTGACTTCCAAATATCCAGAGCTTCCATTCATGACCTTCTTTCCATTCAAAATTGCTAATTTCTTTTTGAATATCGGGCCGTCAACAACCAAGGAATTGTAATACCCTCCCTCGCCCAAGATTTCAAAGCCATATTTTTGTGAAAGCTTGTTAAAATAATCAAATGTTTCATTGTTAAGCCTAAATCCAAGATGCTTTTCAGTCAAGCCGTCTGACGCAATTTCTGTTATTATTATCTCATATCCCCTGCTTATCATTTCTTTTAACAAATCATAAGAATCTAAGCCAGCATGAGATGCAAATACTTCTATCTTAAATGGAAGCAGTGCATTTTGCAAAGACCTTATCTGAGTTTCCTGCAAGCCAACACCTCCAAGAACAACAGCATCGACCTTGTTGTTTATGACTACATTCTTGACTATTTCAGCTTCTTTTACTGGATCAGCAATATCACAGCCAACGAGAATATGCTTTATTTCAAGTATTTTAGCAAGCTCTTTTGTATGCTCAACAGTTGCAAAATGGAACAAATAGCAATCTGTCCTTGAAGGCTTTACAGAAAGGAGGTATTTTATGTTCCAGCCCTTCTTTATAAATATTCTCTCAATAGTTTTACTACATATAAGAAGTTAAAAAAAGGAAAGGTTTATATATTAAAAAGAAGCTACTTTTAAGTTATGAAATTAGGAGTTTTAGTACTTTTTGTACCATTTTTGCTTGGATTTATAGCCAGCACTTCTTTTGAAAGGGGGATTAATTTAGAAATGCCACTTAGCGACAGCGATGAAAGAATATCTCCGTATGACAGGATAAAAGACAGCCAGATATATGTTTTTGATGATAAGGTTGTCCTGCAGATTAAAGATGCTTCATTAGCAGAATATGCAAATACAAATTCCATGGATCCTTTGCTGGATGAATATGCCACTGGCATTGAAGTTGAGGTTAAGAGTGAAGATGAACTGCATGTTGGGGATGTTGTTGCTTATGAAACAGACATTGGTTTAATAGCACATAGAATTATTGAAATTAGCTATGATAATGATGGGAAATATTTCATTTTGAAAGGCGACAACAATAATGGTTCTGATCCCTATAAAATCAGGTTTAACCAGATAAAATATGTTCTAGTAGGAGTTATTTACTAAGATGGACAAAGACAAAAATGGAACAGTGCAAGATGCTGTTAAGAAATATATGAGACATGAGGTTACAAAAGTGCTGGAAAAACCAACTAAACCAGATGTAAAAATAGAAGAGCTTGTTGATGCGTGTTATGAGTGCATTCAGAGTGGAATAAGATTAGAAAGAGACAAGGCTTATGAAAAAGGCAAATTAGATTGCAGAGAAGAAATGAAGATAGGATATGAAACTCTTTTAGAAAACGCAAAAAAAAAGGCTTGCCAAGACCAAGATAAATTTTCAGAGGAAATGGAGAAATTTAAAAAATATGAAGAAAATATGAAATATGAAATTATGGAGAAAGAAAGAGGAGCGCATAGAATCGGGGTGATGCATGGGCGCCTTGAAATTATTGCAGAAGGCAAAAAGGATATTTTAAGAGAAGCGCTTGATATGCTGCCGGAAATTGAGCATGCAGCTTATACATTATCTGATGCTAAACAAAGGGATACATTATACGAATTTATTAAAAAGCTAAGGGGCCTATACCCAACAGAGGATAAAAAAGATGATAAATAAAAAAGAAATAACATGCAAGAATTGCGGGGCAGTATATTTTTCAGAGGAAATGCCATCAAGCCTAAGGTGCATTTGTTTAGGCGAGAGATTTAACGTAATTGAGCTGACGGATTAGAATGATAGAAATTAGAATGATAGAAGAATGTTTTATGCCAAAATTTTCACTAGACTAGATAAACTAAGCTAGATAAACTAAGATTAAATAACCTACTAAGCAGCCTGCTGTAAGAAAAGGCATGGCTGGATAATATTTCTTTTTTTCTGATTTATACAGCAAAATTGCCAATGCTATTGCAGCTGTTACTGACACTATTATTGATTTAAAGCCATAATCTTTAAGCAAAATTCCAGCAAATAACAATGGAAAGCCAAGGTCTCCACCGCCCAAAACAGCTATGTTATTCTTATAAGGTATTAATAATCCGGCAAACAGCTTAAGCTTGGACTGGAATTTCATAAGCTTCACCATGTGCTTTGTTTTCCAGACTGCGATGATGTCATAAATGGAGATGATAACAAGAAGCACAGCCATTATTGTCACATTCAATACTGGAACAAACACTGCAGCCAATGCCCCGTAAATAAAAAGCTCAGTTATATTATGAATTATAAGGTTTCTTTTTACAACTTTGAAAAATGCAAGTATTAATGCTAGAATAAAGGCAATTATCTGGCTGAATATTGATGAAAACGAAATGGATAGGGTAAATACAACTCCAAGGAAGAACCATATCTTCCATAGAAAACCAAGGTTGAATCTTGCAAAGAACAAAACTATGATGGTTCCAATAAGTATTATCAAGAATATTGCAGAAGCTGACTGAATTGGCTTTTCCTGGTTTATTTCGGGCCTTGCAAGGTTATATGGGAGTTCTTTTTCCAGATATGAATTTGTTATGAACAAGCCGATTAATTGTGTTAAGAAGAATAAAATTATTAACAACAAAGATATTTTTAAGGTATGTTTCATTAATTATTATGTTAATTTGATGTATTTAAATTTATGCCATGCCTAATTCTGATTTTATTTTTTTCCCCATTCTTGTAGCTTGTTTAAAAAAAGCTGTTTGTTTATTGTAGCTTGCAGGAGCAGGCTGGTCTAATCCAAGTTCTCTGATTAAAATATTATCTAAATTCGACACAGCTGCCTTAATATCCCTTGAAATTGAACTATCTTTAATTATTTCAACCATTCCATGCAATTTGGACATATTTCGCTCAACTCCAGAACGATATCCTATATCTAGAAGCTGTATGTCCACTGGCTTGTACATTAATGTATATGCTGTTGTTCCAGCCATTTTTATCAAACCACCCAATGAAAACAATAAAAAGTTCTGGCAAAACTGTTCTTTGTCAATTTCATATTTTTGATCAAACCCTAGTTTTGACTCTAGAGATTTTCTTTTATCAAGATATTTGCACATAAGCCGTTTTACAGCATCAAATGGCCTATGGACTATTGTATTGACTAACATGTAAGCTATGTCTTGTTCCTGCAAGCCTATTTTAACATGGCCGCAGTCTACTAATTTTGTATCCTGCTCGCTTTTAATAAAGTTTAATAAATGCGGATCGCCATGTATTATTGTAACTAAATTGTTATTTTTAGGATCTTGGTAAGGCGATATTGTGTTGACTGCCAGTCCAATAGCTTCTTTATAATTTTTATAGTCTTTTATATTTCTTTGTTTTATTATATGCTCTAAATAATTCATTGTCATAATTGTATAGAGATTAGGTGTTATTCTTGTTAATTCCTGCTCGCCTTCTTTTTTTATCTTTTCTTTGATTTCAATTTCATATTTTGCTGAAGTAACATGGAACAAGGCAAGCGTATACACTGCTGATCCTAAAATATCTATTATTTTATCCTCTATAAGCTTATAATGTGGGTTTGAAGCACTCATATCCTCTATCTTATTCTCATAGTCCTTTACCAACCTACCAAGGGAATTACCAACTATATATTCCATCATAATAAGCTTATGTTCGTCTAATTCTTTCTCTATACCCTCATTGCCCTTAAATATCTCTGGAACAGCACGTATCTGCCTGTTCTCCTTTTCATCATGATAATAGCCATGGGTGTATATAAAATCAGTAAGGATTTTTTCAACATCATACCTAGAAGGCACTTTTCTTCTAAACCCTATCCTGCTTATATCGTCTTTATATTGTTTCAATTTTATATAATGGGGCAATAACCTATCATGCTCGCTATCCTTATAATCAAATATTAATTTTATTAATATTGATTTGTCTGTATAAATTTCAGTGTCCGGGGATATTTTCATATATTCTGCTGAAGAATGATCCACAGCCGGCCCTGTTATGTTTCTTGTTTCACCAACTGCAGATGTGACTATTCTAATCAGCTCTTGACTGGGCTTACCATTCCTTATTTCTTTGCATATGTCCATTTTAATCGGATATTTTACTCATATACTGCTCTTGACAGGTATACAGTAAATATCTCCATGCCTTTAAATTTTTCAACCAAGCTCCCAATATAAGGCTTGTTTGATTTTGCAGCAAATTTGTTGCATATCTCAATGATCCTATCCTTATTTGCAGCTACGCTTAATGCAAGTTCTTTGTCTTTATTATAAAATGATTTCATAGCGGTAAGATATTCCTTCTCTACCATTGAATAAATGACCATAATATCTTCAAATTCCTTTTTGGTTATATTCAAAAGTCTAAGGAACCTTGCTATTCTTTTTATTTCATCTGCTACTCTCTCTAGATTTGAAGCAAGTAACCATAAACCTAATAAATCTTCTGGTGTTAAACCAAATAATTTTGCTAAATTGGAATCATTTAAGGCCTTCTTGATGAACCTAAACAACATAAAGGTTATCCTGTTAACTTCAACGTCCATACTATTGACCTTGGCTATTTTGTTTCTATTATACTGTTTGGAATCTTCTATCATGGACCTTATAATCAAATCCATTCTCCTTGTTAAATCTTCTAAAGAAATCTTTTCTATGTTCAAGAAATCCTTGGCAATTATCATCTTTTTGTTTTGTTCTACTATATCCATTGTTGTAATATCCCTTATTATGTCTCGAAGCTCATTAGAATACTTTAGATGTAACTGTGATTGTACATTTATCACATCATAGCCATCAATATAATAAGACAAGAACTCCCTTCTTACTTCTTTAAATACCTTTTTTCCAACATTAAGATTTACTGTTCTTAATGCCCTCTTGACTTCCTTTTGCTGCGGCGTTAATATCAACTCATTATTGCCATTTTCAGCACAATAAACAAAGTCCCCTTTATTCAAACCATTTTTTGCCAACCAATTCTTTGGAATTGATATTACATAAGATGAATTACCAAAACTAATTAAGCGACGTGCTTCCATATAAACTCCCCCGTTTTATTTAATATCCCCTATACTACTATATTCTTCTATACTATTTAATAGCTGTATATATATTTAAAACTTTTGTTACTATGTATATATGATATATATTATATATAGATTAAGTATATATAAACTTCTAATATATTTAATGTAAAGGGTTTTTGAAAGGGGGTGGGAATATGAAGAAGTCCCGAAGAGAGGAAGAAGAAAAGAGTGACTTTTATTCCATAGACTACCTTGATGAGTTGGAAGATGATGACGCAATATCTATTGCAGAGCAGGGATTTATGGAGGGATGGTTAGAGGCTTAGAAAAATGGCATTATGTGTTTTATGCAATGAACCAATAACAAATCCAATATGCACAAAGTGTATCGCAAGGTCTGTAGAAGTATGGCTTATGCGAAACAATCCTGAATTGATAGACATAGTAGAGTCAAGATTGGACTTGTTTGAAAGCTATGAGAACATTGACAATAATGTAAAATGCATAATATGCAACAGCCCGATGAATGTATGTGCTTATTGCGCGAGCCAGGAGATTTATGAATGGATAAAGGAAAGCAATGACAAGATTACACTGCAGACATTTCCATTTAAGTTTTGAATTCCTGTTATTTGTTTAGCAAGTATTCTATAATAGAAGCAAAGGCAGGCCTGGTTATGAATACGCCAACTGAAATGCCTATTATGGTTGTTAACGCAAAGCCCCTTATCAATCCAGCTGCAGCCCAAAATAATGGAAGCATTGAAACAAAGGATGTTGCAAATGCAGTAAATATTATGGAAAATGCCCTTTTTATGCGTTGCTTCCAGTTCAATGAAATTTCTTTTTTGCTGTATAATGCTTCATCTGTTATAACAATCTGGTCGTCAACACCAGTACCAACAGCAGCGATGATGCCAACTATTGCAGCTATGTCTATGTTCCATTTTATCAATGCTGCTATGCCGAAAATTATTAATATTTCACTAAGCATTGTCAGTATTATAGGGATAATTATAACTGTCTTCCTATACCTTATGTAAACCACAATTGTTGTTGCTATAATTGCAAAAAGCATAACTAAAAATGTGTTTTTAATGAAATCTTCCCCTAATGTTGGAGAAATATTGTCAAGTTTTGCTATTTCTATGTCAGCAGGCAGGCTGCCGGTAATCAAGATTGTTTGAAGCCTGTCCATATTCTTAATTGTATTATCCTGGGCGGATTTGGAGTCAGCGCCAAAACCAGGTCCTGAGATTGCAATATCAGTTGCTTCTTTGCCTTTTAGGTCAGCGCCAATCTGCAATGAATCAACTAGTTGCCCATCAAGGTAGAAGTCTATATTCTTTGATAATCTTTGCCCTCCTTCAGGATTTAATACAACTTCAAGCTTATCTGTTACCATGGCATGTTTTTTTGCTGCATCCTGGCTTAGCTTGATTGCAAATTCAAACTGGCATTGGTATCCCTTTTCAACTTGGCCACAAGACCTTATGCCTGAACAAGAACCATCACCCCTGCATACAAATGGTATGTCTTTCTTGCTGCCAACAAACACTGTTTCATTTTCTATCTTGGCTTCAAATTTTCCCTGGGCTGATATAAGGCCTTCAACTTCATCACTTGAAATACCTGCAATTTCAATAAGAATATAGCTGTTTCCTGCTAGGTCATTTGCTGGTTTTATGCTTAAATCTGTTAATCCATAAACGTTTAATCTATTCCTTAAAACACTTATAATGTCGTTTATTGTTGAATCTGATATGTCTTTATCCTTTGGTGCAAGCAACACTCTTGTACCGCCTTCAAGATCAAGACCCTTGACAATGTTTGTTTTTTTAACATCGCCGATTGTTATTTCCGGATGAGAATAAGTAAGATAAACCACTTCGCCTTTATTTGTTGCTATGCTTATCTTTTTCTTTGGTATTATATCTTCTGAAACGTTCAAGTAGTCAGTAAGGTTATTCAAGATGTAATTATTAATCTTTAATATCCTGTCGCCCTGGGCTATGCCTGGCGTTTCGCTTCTTAAAACAGTAAGGTTTTCATCAAATGCAAACTTAAGCTTGTTTGTTACATTGATTTTAATTTCTTTTTTGTCTGTTGTTATTTTGAGTTCTATTGGCGGTTTGTTGAATTTTGAAATGGCATCATTGTAATCAGACATGGTTTTTATTTCCATATCATTAACTTTCAAGATCTTCATTCCCTGACTTAAGCCATTGTCTGAAGCCAGGCTGTTTGCAGAAACGCTTTTTATCTCCACACCAGAAGCAAACGGGACCGGCTTTATAGCCAGAATAGAGATTACTATAAAAAATATCAATATCCAAACCCTTAATGTCAATATCTTAACCATTTTTTTCATGCCTTGCTATGTATGACTTTAAAACATAAACATTAACCAGCCATGTACTGAATAAATCTGCAATCAAGCCAATTATAATAACCAAAAACATATCTTTCATTATGAACGAGCTTGTTACAATATAGCCGACAAGAATAGCTGCCAATGCTGCAAAGGTCATTGTTGATCCTGTTCTAATTGATTCAAATATCTTCTCGCTTAATGAAACATTATCCATCTTTCTTTTCAAGAGCTTTGTTGTAAGCAGTATATCAGTATCGATGCTATAGCCTATCAACAAGAGCAAGGCTGCTGCTGTTGCTGTTGACAATTTTATGCCAAGAATATTCATGCCGGCCATTGCAACAAGAATATCGAATACAGCTGCAAATATGACTGCTATGCTTGGCACTAACACCCTGAAGACGATGAATATAACAATTGCCATCAATATGAACGCTGCTATCATGGCTGTAATGATCTGAGATGAAAATGCCTCGCCCAAACTTGAGCTTGTAACTTCAACTGAAAAGTTTTCATTCGTCAATTTTATCTTTAGAAATTCTTCAAGCGTTGTTTTTAGGTCAGCAACATTTTCGAGGTTTGTTTCTATAACAATGCCTTTTGGCGCTGATGTTCCAAATTCTGCCAGTCTCTTTATTGAGAAATCAGCATTAAACCTTGAATCAAGGAAGCTTTCTATGTTTTCTGCAGACTTATCTGTTGTTATTGTTATTACCGAGCCGCCTTTTAATGTTATGTCCTTTTCTAGAAACTGGCCCTTTGACGAATAATTGTAAAAAAGCAGGCTTAAACTCAAGATTAAAATGATTATTGGTATTACCTGCAGTTTTTTCAGGTTGTTTATGTAAAAATCGCCAATCCCCATAGCATGCTTTATTTTGGATGAGTTTATAATTCTTATGGTAACATCGCGTTTGTATAATGTATTGAGACTTTCTTGCAAAAACTTAATAAATGAACCGTTGCTCTTAAAAGCCATGAAGCTTAAAAAAGAGGTTACTGTAATAGTTATTATATTGGTGTTTATGCTTGCAGTATTTCTTGTAAATAATCCCGGAATAACAAGCCTTACTGTCCTTGATGAAACAAGCATAATCATTGAGAATGCAAGGCTGAAGTTTAATGAGCTAAATACAAATTATGCTAATATTCTTAATGTGATGGCGGTGCAGCTTGATTCCAGCAAACTTGATGAATTCCAAAGCAGATTAAACAGTCTTGAGGGAAAAGATAAAGAAGATGGTGCAAAGCTGATAAAAGCTGAGCTCGAAAGCCTTCTAGATCCGCTGCCAAAGAAGATTTCAAAAATAAGCACATTAAGAGACAGCCAAATATTAGAGCCAAAGGATGTAAAATACAGCTATACATTAAGCTCATCAGAAGAACTTTATTTATACCAAAAGAAATTTAATGTAGTATTTGAAGCATCAAAATACGATATTGAATCTTATTCCGGTTCAAAAGCAAGATACACTATTATTAAAAAGATTATAACAAATGCTGAAAACATAAATGAATTTTTTGTCTATGAATTACTGCCAATAAGCAAAGATGCTGTAAATTTTAACAATAAGGCTTATACTTTAGAAGGCAATGCTGCAAAATATGAGTTTAGCTATGCCGGAAATATAGAAATAACATACAGCATAAACCAGGATATAGATGTAACAAATATTTATGGGTTTAAAACCATCATAGTTCCAAAAGCTCAAGCATCAATTATTACAACTGAAGAAGCAAAGCTGTATACTTGTGGTGATAGTACTTGCACTTTGCCGTATGAAGACGAGATAATATGCCCTGAAGACTGCATTGCAAGGGGCAAGAAGATTCCCTGGCCTTATATAATTACGCTGATTATCATCTTATTGCTAGGCATATCTTACTTAAACCTTTACAGGGGGAAAGGGGATTTCAGGAAATTAAGCAGGGGTAAAACTCCTTTTGCGTCAAATGTCGACATGGAGAATGTAAAGAATTTTATAAAAAATTCCATTAACAAAAATGTAAAGATGAAAGACATAAGCAAGGCATTACTGGCAAAGGGCTGGAATAAGCGGCAGATAGAATATGCATTTGAAGAAGCAAGATGGGATCTTAAGAAGATTTTATTGGAAACAGCGCCAAAGCTAAATTTAGGCAACGTGACTGCAGCTGAGGAGTATGCAAGAAAATGCGTAAGCTTGGGAATGGACGAGCTCAAGATTAAAACAGCTTTATTTTCAAAGGGCTGGAAGCCTGAGCAAATAGACAAGGCATTGAAGAAGGCAAAGTCCGATGGGCACAGGTATTTTTAATCAGCTAGAGAAAGACTTTTAAATCAAGATTTTAGTTCAGATGCCATGGAATTCAAAATTATAAGCAGAAAAGACTTTCCATTATTGAACAGGGAGAGGATTAATTTAGAAGCTAGTTTTCCGAATCAGGCCACTCCTAAAAAAGAAGAGATAAAAAATGCCCTTAGTGCTTTTTTAAAAAATGATGGAAGCATGTTGGCTGTAAAGCATGTTTATACAAGGTTTGGAGAGAATAAAGCCAAGGTTATCGCTAATGCTTATAATGATGCAGATGCATTCAACAGATTTGAAAAAAAGAAAATAGCAAAACAAGATGGCAAAGAAAAAAGTAAAAAATAAGAAACCAAGCCAGAGGTGGAAGGCCTACAAGATTTCTGGTGATAAAATAGAAAAAAGCAGGTTCTGTCCTAAATGTGGGAGCGGCATAATACTAGCAAAGCATAAAGACAGGCTATACTGTGGCGGCTGCCATTATACTGAATTCTTGAAGAAATAATTATGTATAAACCACTTTTACCTTATGCTTGTTTTCCAGAGCTTCAACAAGGCAAATATCCAAGATCTCGGATTCCATGTTTTCATCAATTTTTGCTTTTGATTGTTTAATATCTTTGTATCAACCAGTCTTGTCTTTAGCTTCTTGTCATAGCCTTGGTGTAATTTATTTTTTATAATTAGATTGTTTATATCAACATATTTGTAATTCTTTTCTTTGGCTATTTTTTTAGCTATTGTTGTCTTCCCTGTCCCAACGCTCCCGGAAACTATTATTACTTTCATTTTCTAATCAGCAGCAAATAGTCTTGAGTTTTTAACATTGAACAATTTTAACCTCGCTCCTGCATCAAGCCAGCCGTGAGCATAGTTCAATGAAGCAAAAGCGGTTATTTCATCGCCTTTTTTGCAGAAATGGTTTGCGTCATCAAAATACCTTTGAGCCATGTCCAAGAATTCTTCTGATAATTTCTTGAAATCCAATGTTTTTGTTTCTTTTGACAAGTTAGATCTTGCAAGTTCCAATGCTTCCTTGGTTATTGAGAAATATTTGTCTAGTTTTTCTTTGTCTAAACTCTTGCTCATATTTTGGCCTTTCTCTTCCTTTTCTCCCTTCTCATTCTTTTTCGCTGCCACTTCCAGCGCATCTGCCCTTTTTTCTTCCATCGCCTTGAGCTTCTCTTCATAAAGAAGGCTGTTTATTAGGTGGTTTTTAAATATTTTGGTTTGCATCTTGCAAAAGTCAAATATCTTTTGGGGCTTTATCTGCTTTATCTCAAGATATTCCCATAATTCTAATGGCTTTATATTAAGCATCTTTTTTGGCAATTTTCTGCATCGCAAGATGTTTTGCTAGACTTATTTTTAAACTCTTCGGAAAAAAAGAAAGAAAAAATCAGCCTATCATGACGCTTCTTTCCTCGTCTCTTTTCCTTGATAGTTTTCTGCTAACTTCCATTAGCTCAGGGTACAAGTCTCTTGAAATAGCTTCTGTAAACCCAAGGCTCTTCATAACACCCATGTAGTCATCAGCAGTTAATTTGCATCCAGAGTTAAGGCCAAAATACAAGTGCAATTCTTTTTCTTCTCGCTGCTCCTCTATATAATCCTTTAATATCTTGCCATGTTCTGGATATTCTTTTGAAAACACTTCAATGCCCTCCTTCATGCCTCTTGCCTTAAGCAGGTCTTCACTTTCAATTCTTGCATATGCCCTATTGCCCTTGAACTCGCCGCCTGATTCCTTGGTGCATTCATCTACACTAATTGCCTGGCCGAGTTTTGGCTTCATCCTTTTCAGCTTTCCGCTCATACTTGATATTGGAATATCGATTCTATCAGCAGCAATAAGCTGTATAACCTTCCTTTCAAGTTCTTCTGTCATTTTATTCCTCCTAATGTTTTGTTAATCATCAGGAAGTAAAATGCATATTTTATTTTATGTGGGTATAAACATCACCACAAGTTTAATAAATAAGAAAATCATCAGAATTTTATGGAAGAATTAAGGCAGGCAGGCTTGACAGAAAATGAATCTAAGGTATATCTCGCATTACTGGAGCTTGGTCCAAGCTTGGCAGGAAACATATCAAGAAAATCAGGCCTGCATAGGCGAACAGTTTATGACACAACAGAAATGCTGATTAAGAAAGGGCTTATTGGTTATATATTAAAAAACAACCGCCGCTTGTTCCAGGCATCAGACCCAAAAAGGCTTCTTGAAATGCTAAGGGAAAAGGAAAATATCTTAGCCCCTTTAATTCAAGGCTTGTCAGCAAAATATTCAATAACAAAAGAAAAAGAAGAAACAAATTTCTACAAGGGCAAGGAAGGCTTGAAAACTATTTTTGAAGACCAATTAAATGCAAAGGAAATACTTATCCTTGGTGCATCAACAAAGGCATATGAAATCCTCCAGTTTTATTTCAAATGGTACGATAAAACAAGAAAGCAAAAAAAAATCAAGGCAAGAATAATAGCCCAGGATAAAAACATAAAAAAACTGCCTTTTGCAGAAATAAGGTACCTGCCTAAAAAATATTCAAACCCTGTTTCAGTCAACATCTACAGCGACAAGACAGCAATAATACTGTGGGCATCACAGCCATTGGCAATTCTCATAAAAAACAAGGAAATTGCAGAAGGCTATAAAAATTACTTCGAGCTTCTATGGAAAATAGCTAAATAGCAAAAAATGCGTTAACAACAGAATAATACAGCATGAACAAAGAAACAATTATGCCGAGGAATATTAATACTGGAAACTTGCCTATATTCAATGGGACTCTGAATTTTCTTGATGCATTGGGCTTTTTGTACCTAAGAACTATAACTGAGAGGTTTATTATTGCAAATGTAAGGAAAATGAAGATATTTGAAAGGTTTGCAACGAACTCCAGATTTCTTATCAAGGCGAATGCTGCAGCAAATACAAGAGTTAAAAGTATAGCAAGCCAAGGGGTCCTTCTTTTGCTGTGGACTATGCTCAATTTCTTCGGCAGCGACTTTTCTTCTGACATGCCGTAAATAGTTCTTGATGTTACAAGCAAAGCCATTAGAACTGTATTAGCTGTTGAAGCAAGAGCAATCAAGCCAAGAATTAAAAAGGCTGTACTGCCAAATGCTGCCTTTGCAACATCTGCCAATGGTGCTTTAGAAGAGCTTAAATTTTCCCAGCCAATTACGCTTACAGCTGATACTGCAACAAGAACATACAATATTGACGTTATGATTATTGACAATATTACTGCCCTTGGTATTGTTTTTGTAGGATTTTTTGTTTCTTCTGATA
>JAGVYC010000022.1:0-458 GCA_018303485.1 Candidatus Woesearchaeota archaeon | reverse complement strand
CCTATGTGCTTTATGCCTATAAAAATAATGATTAATAAACCTGCTACTTCAAAGAATGTAAAAATCATATTCAGCATTGATGATTCTTTTATGCCGTAAAAATTAACAAAAGACATAAGTAATATAAGAGCTAATGCTGCCATAATTATAGGTATACTTGTAAGGGCATTAACATAACCACCAAAGCCAAGAGCTACTGCTGCTGATGTTGCTATGCCTGTAAATATTACCAAAAGACCTATGATCAATGCCAGCTTGTGATTAAAAGCTGATTTGGTATAATCATATTCACCAGCATCTGTTTTGAATATAGAAGATAATTCAGCATATCCCAAGCCTGTTAATGCTGCGAGAACTGCTGCGAAAAGAAATGAAATCCAGACTGCATTGCCTGCATAACCTGCTGCTATGCCAATCAAGACATAAATGCCTGCTCCAAGAATTATACCAACACCACA
>JAGVYC010000020.1 GCA_018303485.1 Candidatus Woesearchaeota archaeon | reverse complement strand
ACATTTCCATTTAGCTCTACAAATGCTTCTCCATCAGCTTCTTTGATAAAAAAGAACAGCTTTGCATCATTTAGATTTTTAATATCATCCAGCTTAAAAGACAATTGCTTTGTCTCTTGTGAGAATGGAGTTCCTTCAACAGTCAACGCAGTTGCTATATTAATTACCTTGTCTTCAGTCCTTACAAATAGTGCAACAGGGCTTATCTCCTTGCTTATTGTGCCTTTTATCAAAGGATGCAATTCTCCAGGTGCAGCAGATAACAATGTTTCTTCCCCGTAATTTCCCCCGTAAGAACCGCTCGCATTATCAACATTATTATCCTGTAAGAGCTCATCCCTTTCTGCAGGAGGCAATAATAAGATGTAAAGAATAATGAATACAAGAATTAATAGTATCAGGGCGGCCACATCCCCGGCTGGTTCAACAGCCCCTTTTTTGTTTATCATCATAATTACAATA
This sequence comes from Candidatus Woesearchaeota archaeon, assembly GCA_018303485.1. GTDB lineage: Archaea > Nanobdellota > Nanobdellia > SCGC-AAA011-G17 > JACPNG01 > JAGVYC01. The sequence continues at coordinate 9,791 of JAGVYC010000020.1, read as the reverse complement.
AATATATTAATATATAAAATTTGCTATGCTCCATGCGCATACTAAAATCCAGTCTAAAATGCCATGAATTAGTCCTGGCTGTCACAAACCCAGAAGATTTTTGGTATTTAAGCCATATAATTGATAAAAATGATATTGTAACAGCTCGAACTTTCAGAAAAATAAAGCTTGGCTCTCCAGATGAGCGCTCTCAAAATATAATAAAAAAACCAGTTACACTAACAATAACAGTTGAAAAAACAGAAGTTACAGGCAATGAACTAAGGATATCAGGCAAAATAAACAATGATATAGAAGACATAAAAAAGGGCTCTTTTCATACAATTTCACTGGAAGTAAATTCTACACTAACAATAAAAAAACCAAAATGGCTGAAGTTCCAGCTTGATAAAATAAAAGAATCATCTTTCAATCCGCCAAATGTTTTGATAATAGCATTGGACAGGGACCAGGCTTCTTTTGCTTTGTTAAAAAAATACTGCTATGAATATTTAACAGACATTTATGGAGAGGTTAGCAAGAAACTTATGAAAGAACAGGTAAAAAATACATTCTACAATGATGTTATCAACCAGATTAAAGAATACAATTCCAGATATAACTTCCAAAATATAATCCTAGCATCACCATCATTCTGGAAAGAATATGTAATTAATGAAATAAAAGACAAGGCATTAAAAAATAAAATAATCCTGGCAACATGCTATTCAGTGGGCAGGACAGGAATTAACGAGATTATAAACAGGGACGAGATAAAAAATATTCTTAAAAATGAGCGCATAATAGAAGAAACAAGGTTAATAGAAGAATTATTAAAAGAAATTTCAAAAGACAGCCTTGCAACATACGGCATAAAATATGTCAGGGAAGCGGCATTGTCAGGAGCTGTAAAAGATTTGCTAATAACCGATTCATTAATCCAGAAATTCAGGGATGAAAATAAATACAATGAAATAGATGAAATCATGTCATTGGTTGAATCCTCATCAGGCAATATTAACATCATATCTTCAGAGCATGAAGCAGGGAAAAAACTAAACGGCTTGACAGGAATAGCGGCAATTTTAAGGTACAAGCTAAAATACTAGCTTCAAAAATTTCAGCAGTCTTGGCTCTCTTAAAATGAGCTTAAACAGAAATTTGCTTGGAAAATCCCTGTCATAATCTTCAAGTATTTTTCTAGCAGCCTCGTTTTTGAAAATCTTCACTAATTCATTATAATCATTCAAAGACATCTTATTCAAATACTTCCTGATTAACAAGCTTAAGTACAATTCATTGCCAAATCTTTTTCTCCATAATTCATCATAATTCTTCTTTTCTTTTATAGCCTTGCATAATTCTTGTGCTGCCATTAATCCATATATTATGCCGCCGTAAGTTGTTGCCTTAACCATGCCTGCAGCATCTCCAAGAATGTACACATTATCAAACTGTGTTTTTAACTTTCGATCATATATTGGAACAATGCCGGATTGCCATTCTATAAATTTAAAGTTGCCTTTTCTTGCTAATTCATTATAAATTTTGTTTGCATCCTGCCCAATAACTCCGATTCTTGCTGTATTCTCATCCTCCGGAACCACCCAGCTGAAGTTTCCATAGCCAAGATGCACTGTAAAAGTATCAGCATCAAAACTCCCTCTAGCCCTTGCTTGTTTCCCTATAACAAACTTCAGCTTAGTCCTATTTACAACAGAATTAACACCGTCAGCACCAACTAATATGCCTGTGTTTGTTTTTTTGTTCTTGAATATAAGTTCAATTTCCTTGCTAGCCTTATAATCAATTAATCTATTGCCCAAGTTATATCTTACATTCTCGCTAAGAGCTAGATTATTTAAAAACATATCAAATTTTGCCCTGTCAAGAACATAATTTTTCCTGGCTAGTTTTAAATTTACCTCTTGATTATTAGGTGCTATTATCCTTATATTTCCTATTTTATTTACAATGCATTCATCATCAACCTTGTATACATTATCAACAGCGGATGTTATTAACCCTGTGCATTGAACTGGTTTTCCTAGCTTGCTATGCTCTTCATAAACATTTACCTTGTATCCGTTTTTAGCCAATAGATAAGCCAAATAACTCCCGCTCGGCCCAGCGCCGATTATTGAAATCATAATTTAGTTATCATCGTAAAAATTATAAACCTTTAGTAAACTATTTAAAACAAAACAAACCCTAATAAAAACATGGGTCTTGGCAAAACATACAAAGACGTAAAGAGGCTAAGCCAGATAATAGACGTTCTCTTCAAGCATGAACTTGGCTACATTATAGACAAATTAAAACTAAAGCCTTTATTGCCAGTAAGCAAGCGCATCAAAAATGAAAAATTCGAGCCAAATTCATTAATGCCGAAGCATCTAAGGCTTGCCATGGAAGAGCTGGGTGCAACATTCATAAAACTAGGCCAGTTGTTAAGCCTAAGGCCAGATTTAATTCCAAAAGAGTACTGCAAGGAATTTTCTCTGCTGCAGGATGATGTAAGGCCAATACCATTCAAAGATATTAAACAAATAGTTGAAGCAGAATTAAAAAAACCAATCAATGAAATATTCATTTATTTTAATGAAACGCCGTTAGCTTCAGCTTCAATAGGCCAGGTTCACAAAGCAAAGCTAAAAAATAATGACATTGTAGCCATAAAGGTCCAAAGGCCGAACATAAAAGAATTGTTTGATGCTGACATAGACATATTATACCACATTGCAGCATTGATAGAGCACCATTTTCCGCATTTCAATGAAATAAAGGCTGCTGATATAGTGAAAGAATTTGAGCGATATACAAAAAACGAACTGGATTATACATTAGAAGCAGGCAATATAGACATTTTCTATAATAATTTTAGGCGAAACAAGATGATAAAGATTCCAAAGGTCTATTGGGAGCTTACAACCCAGAAAGTACTGACAATGGAATTTATCAATGGCAAAAAAATAGATGTATTGGCAAATTTCACTGCATTAAAATCATCAAAAAGGGAAATACTTAAAAATTTGGTTAATTCTTTTATTGAACAAACAATAGAATATGGCTCATTTCATGCAGACCCCCATCCGGGAAATATACTTCTTCTTGGCAGCAATAAGATAGCATTGCTCGATTTTGGCATCATAGGCAAAGTTAACCAAGATATCAGGGAAAACATTGAATCAACATTCATAGCCTTAGTAAAGCCGGACAAAGAGATGTTAATAGACTCATTAATTCAGCTGGGTTTCATAGAATCTGATGCAAATATGCAGTCATTAAAGCACGACTTATCACAGCATATTGGGAAGTATTATTCAGCATCATTAAGAGAGATTAATATCTCAGAACTTATTTATGATGTTCTTGCTCTGACAAGAAAATACAAAATAAAATTCCCAGTAAATTTTATTCTGCTCTTAAAAGCCATTATAACTCTCGAAGGTCTTGGCAAGGAGCTTAATCCAAATTTTAATTTTGTAGCAGAAACAAAGCCAATTCTTGATAAACTCATTAAAAAACGCTCTAGTCTTGTTTATATCTTAAAGGCTTGGAGAGAGAAAGTAATCAAAACATCAATAGATGCAACAAAAATACCAGAAGAAACAAGATTAACCTTAAAAAAATTAAGGGAGGGCAATATCAAGATAAAAATAGATGATCCAGACATTAAAAAATTCGCTTACGAAGTTGACAAATCAAGCAATAGGCTTACATTTGGCTTGCTTATAGCCGGCCTGGCAATAGCATCAGCAATACTTGCATTGGCAAAAATCCCGCCATTATATAACAACATTCCAATCTTGTCGATAGTTTTATTAATCATAACTGGCCTGTTCATCATATTCTTATTTATATCAATATTAAAAGAAAGAGGTGTTATGAAATGATAAAAAAGCTATTGAAGAAAACAAGGGGTCTTTTATCAAGGAGAAACAAGAGGTTTGCAAAAGCAATAGCAAGAGAATCCCTAATAGAAGGCGAAAAGCTCGGCAGATTTGCTATTAAGGAAATAAAAAGAGAGGCTCCAAAAGCAAAAAGGGTATTAAAAAAAGAAGCAAAGATATTTTCAAAAAAAATAAAAAAAATTAAGCGATGATTGAAATTTTACTTATTGCAACAGGCTTAATTGGGCTTATAATAGCATCCATCTCGGATTTAAAAACAAGAGAGATCCCAGACTGGTTGAATTTCTCCATGATAGCAGCAGGGATTTCCATGAGATTAATGCAGTCCATCTCAACAGGCATCTGGCAGTATTTGATGTATACAATTCTTGCAGTAGTTGCAATGTTCTTACTTGGCAACTTGATGTATTATACAAGGCAATGGGGTGGTGGAGATACAAAACTGCTTGTTGCCATAGCCTCCATATTTGCAATAGTTCCGGGCCAAAAATATTTTTTGCTCAGCTTCCTGTTAAACCTTGTTATCATCAGCACTTTATACGGCCTATTCTGGTGCATTTATTTTGCATTTAAAAATAGAGCCAAATTCAGAAAAGAACTGCCAATTTATATTCATAAAAACAAACATAAAATAAAATTATTTCTTTCCATAGCATTGCTGTTGCTAATTCCTCTCCTTATTATAAATGACATAAGCCTTAGACTTCTGCTATTGTCCACATCAATTATTCTTTTGCTGTATCCCTTATTGACGACATTCATAGAAGCAGTTGAAAGGTCAGCCATGTTTAAAGAGCTCCCAGTTTCAAAGCTTACAGAAGGAGACTGGCTGACAAAAGACATAAAAATTAAGAATAAGCTTATTTACTCTAAATCCTCTCCTGGCATTGAAAAGCGCCAGATTAATTTGTTGAAAAAATCAAATATAAAATATGTTCCAGTCAAAGAAGGCATCCCTTTTGTTCCTGCTTTCCTAATCTCAATATTAATCACTTTAATACTTGGCAACATGCTATTGTAGCTGTTTAACTGTCAAAAATTTCAAAGATACGTTTATTAAATTTTTTCTTTATTAGCATAAGCATGAAAATGTTATTTGATGCCCTCTTTTATGCATAAATAAAATAAGAACTAGTTATTTAAATAAGCTTATGGTATTCTTCTTTTTTCTCTCTCAGCTATTGCCTCAATCTTAACTTCTTTTTTAACATCTTCTTTTTTAACAATTTTGCTTTTAATTTCTTTTGTAATATTTTTCATCTCTTCCTCAGAAAATTCTTTGCTTTTCCATGGTATTACAATATGATCATCATTAAACCTTGGTATTACATGAACTAAAACATGGTTTGATATCTGCCCAGCAACATTGCCATTAGCAACATAAATGTTAGTTCCATTGGCCTTAACACCATCAAAAACAGCCCTGCTTAGCATATTAGCAATCTTAAATATATGCTCAACCAATTTATCAGGCATCAGGCTCATTATTTGATAATGTTCTTTTGGAAATAGAACAACATGGCCCTTGTTAGCAGGCTTTATATCAAGAACAGCCTTAACCATGCTATCTTCATAAATGTCATAAGCATCTATCTTGCCGTCAATAATCAAGCAAAAAACACATTGCTGCCTTTTTAGTTCTTCAAGTTCTTCTTCAGACAAAGAACTTAAAACCTCATTGACCCTTTTTTCTTGCTCTTCCTTGCTTAAGCCCTTTAATCCTTCTTCAGCATCCTTTAACTTTTCAGATAAATTCATAATTACCCGACAGCTCTTCTTACATCAAGAACTTCCACAGAGCTAACGCCTTCAATTTCTTTTAATTTTTCTTCTAGATTTTCAGTGCCGCCCTTCTTTTCATCCATTAAAAATATAATTTTGATAGCTTTTATCCCATAAGCAACCTCTTCAATTGTGGCATTGCCAATATCGCAGTCGTATCCCTCTATGGCACTGATTACCTTGTCTTTAACAGCCTCAAAATCAACTTCAGGAGATTCTAGAACGACCTTAAACGTAATTATTATGCCAGCCATTTAATTTGGCCCCTCAAAACCACATTCATTGCATTTATACTTAGAGGCAATCTGCCTGCAATGATAGCATCTCACTATCTCGCTTTTGCTGCATTTTGGGCATTTGAATATAGTACTTCCTGGCTGGTTTGATATTTCAACCTTGCATGAATTGCATATTAAATTTTCCATGGTTAATAGCCTAAAAACAATGTTTATAAAACTTTTGAAAAAAAAGAAAAAAAATCATTAACCCTTATACTCTTTTCTCAATTTAACAACTGTAACTATTCCGGTCTGTGGGTCTACATCATATGCTATTATTTTAGGCATATAATGCTCTCTTTTATTTTCTTGTAATTGTCCAACAACAAACAAATCCTTCACCTTTGTCTTCCTTAATAGAATCTCAGAATCAGGCATTAGAGATAGTTCTTCTTCTAATTTGAATTTGCCGAAATCACGTTCTACAATTCCAATTACGTTCCTACCAATTTCTTCTATTTCCTTCTCAGCTTCCTTGCAAACTAATTCAAAATCCATTTTTTAACCTCCTTAGTAGTATTATAACTACCATTTAGAAGTAATTTTGTATTTATAAGCCTTTCTATTTTTATTTACTTAATAGTGGTAAAGTAACATACAAATGTGTGGCAATGGTTTAAATATAAGATTATAGCATTATTCAAATGGGCGCATAGTATAATGGACAGAATGTGACCTTGCGGAGGTTAAGATCAGGGTTCGACTCCCTGTACGCCCAAAAAAATAAAAAGAAAAATATTATTTTACTCAACGTCTTCAATGCCTTTTTCAGTAATTTGAAAAACACATTCAGCTTCCGGCATGCAAGGGCTATCCATCACTTTAGCTACCCTGGTGCCTTTTTTTCCTCTTCTTAAATAAATCCTTATTCCAGTTCCATGTGCAACAATATGCCCACCAACAGCTTCTGTAGGGTCTCCAAAAAAAACATCTGGCTTAGCCATAACTTGGTTTGTTATGTAAATTGCAATCCCATAGCTATTTGCCAATCTCGATAAGTCATGTATATGTTTATTCAATTTCTGTTGACGATCTGCCAACATTCCGCGACCTGAAAATTCAGAACGAAAATGGTTCATCAATGAGTCTACAATCACCAATTTTATGTTATTTCCATTCTTTATCATCTCTTCAATTTTATCAACCATCAGCATTTGATGGTCACTATTGAATGCCCTTCCAATCTTAATATTCTTTAGTACATCTTCAGCATTTAAGCCGCGCGTTTCTGCTATCTGTTTTATGCGCTCCGGTCTACAAGTTGATTCAGTATCAATCCAAATAGTCATGCCATTGATGCCACCTTGTTCCCTTGGTAATATCGAATTAACAGCAAGTACATGCGCTATAGCTGATTTGCCAGAGCCAAAAGCTCCATACATCTCTGTTATAGTATTCGTTTCAACCCCTCCTCCTAATAATGCATCTACTGCTTTGCTCCCAGTTGAGATTCTTTCAATATTTTCTCTTTTCTTTAACAACTCATCACCTGATTCAAAGCCCATCTCCATCTTGTCTCTTGCTGTATTGATTATTTTCCTTGCAACAGTCTCTCCAACACCAGATGCTTGAACGATCTCTCTAGGTGTTGCAACAGCCACTGATAGTAAACTGTCATATCCTGCTTCCTTCAATTTCTCAGCTGTAGCAGCACCAACACCAGGCAAGTCTTTAACGCCAAATTCCTTCTCTTTTTTTTTCTCTGCCATTTTTTATTCCTCTTCTTCATGCTCTTCTTTGTGTTCTTTGTCATCAAAAAACAAATAGTCCTCGACCTTGTTTAATATAGCTTTTAGTTTTGCTATGTCATTCCTTCTTAAGTTGTTTATTACTTCGTTTCTCCATGTATCTTCATCCTTCTTCTTGTAGCTTCTGCTTAAGGTAACTGTCTTGTAAGAAACCTCTCCCCCATTGAATATCTTCTTGTTCTCCCACACAGCACATTCTATATTGGATACTCTCCATTTTTGTATTGGTCTGTTCATGTTTACCTGCTCCTTGCTTTTTGCATTTTTTTCATATTTTTATAGTCTAGAAACAGCTCTCTTCTCTAGCCCACCTTTTCGGAACCTGTTTCATTAGGCTATAATATATTATAAGTAAGCTTCCTTTATAAACCCTGCGGGCATTTGTCATGTTGTCATTTTGTCATTTTGTCATTTTTTCGCATAGTATTCCGCTTGTCCCAAAATAGTGGATTTTAAGCTTTCTATCTTCTTTACAAGCTCATTAAACACTTGCCTCTTTTTTTCTCGAGAGACAGAAAATAATATTTTTTCAATCATTGCTTTGGATACAGTAAAAATATAATTTAATTTTATTATACTATCTTTAATTGCACCATCTTTTTTTGTTAATGTAATGCCTTGCATCTCAAGATTGCTTGTTATTCCTGCTACAACAACATTGTCATATTCTTCAAACAATATCAATGCAGGTCTTTTTTTTATTTCAAATGTATCCGTAAACTGTATGTTTATTAGTATTACATCTCCAGCCTTAAGCATTTTCCCATGCATCATCTGCTTTGTTATTCCATAACTCCTTCATTTTTACCTGTTGGATTTTGTGCAAGAATTCATCATATTGGTTCTTTTTCTTTATGCTCTGAAATACTTGTAGCATATTCTTTATTAGTTCGCTATACGTCTGCCTTGGATATTCTCTTGCAGATTTCAATGTTTCAACCAAAGTTTTATCAAGTTGTATTGTTGTGGCATTCATTATATATCACCCATAGTTAATATATAGTTAGTTATATATAAACCTTTTTAATTGCCATCCTTGCTTTTCATAGGCGAACTATTTAATTTTTTCAAATTCAATTCATCATAAGGGCTGACTATGCTTATCATCTTTGGGTCAGCCATGTGAATATATCTTAATGTTGTTTCTGAACTATTATGTCCTAATAAAGGCTGTATTGCAGCAACATCATATCCGTTTTCAATCAAATGTGTTGCAAAGCTGTGCCTTAATGAATGCGGATGTATGTTCTTTTTGATTCCAGCTTTTTTAGCAGCATGCTTTAATACTTCTTGAATAGTCCTTACACTTATTTTTCCATTTCTTCCAGTAAACAAGTAAGAACCATTATCAATATTGTTATTTTTTATATAATCAATTAATCTTGGTTTTAGTATTTTTGCTATTATAAACGGCCTATCTTTGTCGCCTTTGCCTCTTCTTACCCAGCCTATACATCTATCAAATTCAAGATCTCTTACCTTAAGGTTTGTTATTTCACTAACTCTTAAGCCAGCAGCATAAATAATCTCTAGAATAAGACTGTGTTTTTCATTGTTGACAGCATTAAACAAGGCTATGACTTCTTCTTTTGTTAAAAAAACTGGCAATGTTTTTGGGGTTTTAGAATAACATATCTTTAGTGTAAGCCTTTTGTTTAGCATATTTTCAAACAAGAATTTCAATGCGCTTAAATTAACATTAACTGTGCTTCCCGAACAACCCTTGTCAATATACATGTCTATATAAGCCTTCAAATCTGCCTTTGTTGTACACTTAAGATCCTTTTTATTAAATTTCATGAACTGTTTTATGCATTCTATATATGTGCATATTGTTCTTGAGCTATAACCTCTTCTTAGCATCTCTCTTTGCATGTTATATATTATATCCATGCCTATGAAATAATTTGAGGTTTTATAATAACTAGCAAAGAATTATCAAAAAATATTCGGTTTCTTATGTAAATATTCCAGAATCAGCAGTCTGCCACCGAAAAATGAGAACAAAAAAGAATGTTATGGTGGGCTATAAAATTGCCACTTAAGCTCTAAAAACCATCTATTTAATGATATTCGCATATAAACAGTTA
>JAGVYC010000019.1 GCA_018303485.1 Candidatus Woesearchaeota archaeon | reverse complement strand
AAAACAGTTGAAAAAACAATTGCTTCTCTGAAGGCCAATAATATAAATGCATTCTTTGTTAAAAATAGCTCTGAAGCAAAGAAAAAGGTTCTTGAGCTGCTTCCAAAAAAAGCAGAAGTAATGACGATGACCTCTGTTACATTGGAAGCAACAGGCATTGCAAAGGAAATCAATGAATCTGGGGACTATAATGCAATCCGCGACAAGCTTTATTCAATGGACAGAAAAACACAAGGCAAGAGAATGCAGGAGATTGGTGCAACTCCAGATTGGGTTATTGGAAGTGTCCATGCAGTTACTGAAGATGGCAGGCTTTTAATAGCGTCAGCATCGGGCAGCCAACTGCCAGCTTATGCTTATGGATCTTTAAATGTAATCTGGGTTATTGGGATACAAAAGATAGTTAAGAATCTTGATGAGGCTTTTAAAAGAATTTATGAGCATTCTCTTCCATTGGAAAGTGAGAGGGCAAGAAAGGCTTATGGCGTTCCTGGAAGTGCAGTAAACAAGATGTTAATATTAAACAAAGAAATGCAGCAAGGAAGAATAAATGTAATCTTTGTTGATGAAGTTTTAGGGTTTTAAAAGATAAGGGGTGATGAATGTGTGCAAAACTTGCGGATGCAGAGACAAAAAGAAAAGAAAATAATTACTTTTTAATTTCAGCCCATTGGTAAGGCCTGTTAAGAATCATGTGCCTGCATTTGATAGACGTATCGCAGTAGAGTGGTATTTTTTTGTTGAGCAAGTCTATGCAAAACCACCTATCATCAAATGTGTTTAAATCGTATCTAAACTGTATGTTATTCAAAATACTTTTATGAATCATTACACAACCAAGGCCGCATGAAATTATTTTTATTAAATTTGGACCATAAAACAATTCAAATTCATTCAATGGCCTCATTGACGGAAGGTCGTTCTTTGATGGCATTTCGACATAGGCAAGGGGTATTAATATTTTCTCATTTTCAAATACGTTCCTTGCAAAGTATACACCAGATATTACTTTTTTATTGTGGCTCAGCATTCTTTCAATTATGTCTGGCGGAGGAATTACATCTTGTTCCAGGCTGAGGAGATAGTCATAATTGTTTTTTAACACATATTCTTTTAAGAGGTTTCTAGATGCAACAATTCTGTCGCGAGCACTTTCATAGTAAAGGCCTTTTATTGCATTAATACCGAGAGATTTTATTTTGTTTAAATATTTTTCATCTGGCGAGTTGTCGACTAGAAGGATATCATAATTATTATATGTAAGATTTTTTATACTATCTGCATACAATTCAATACAGTATTCTTTGTGAAAAGAGGTCGGGCAACCAACTAGTACTCTTGGATTCATTATGATTTTATATCTCTTTTCTTGAGCAAAAATATGGCTATTACACCAATAACAATGACTATTACTGCAAGCATGATCATTTTTTTCGGGCTTATTTCTTCTGCAGAAGTTGCTGCTTCTGTTTTATTTTCTGCTGCTTCTGTTTTATTTTCTGCTGCTGGTTCTATTGCTTTTTGATCTTCTACTTTTGGCTGTTGAACGCTCCCTTCTTTAACACTACAAGTTTTAAGATCATAAAATTTAACATCAGTGTAATCATTTTGGCTGCATGACTTGAAAAGTTTGTCATTAAATCCAGCATATAAGCTATTAACATTATTATTTTCAAAATCAAATTCAAGCAAATATTGACCGTCCTTTAAATCATTAATCTTGTAATCCATGGGCAAGTTGCCTTCCTTTGAATTGACGTTATTTATATCCAGATAGCTATTTTCTGCTTTTATCTTGAATATTATGACTTCGTCTGGCTTCATTGTTGCAGGTTCTGATTGCGCTAATCCAGATGCATTTATGATTGCATTGAACTTATTGTCTTGCGTATAGCAGTTTTCTATTGAAAGATTTAGCAGGCTGCAAGAGAATAACAAGCCAGGGCAATCTGCAGAGAAACTTAATTTTTGCTCGTATTTAGCTGTTGCATTTTCTACAAGTACATAAAAAATATCAATTGCATATTTGTCCTTATTTTTTAAAGCGCCTTCCTTTGAAATAAAGGTGCCATATTTCCTGCTTAATATATCGGATTTAGCTATATAATTTGAATCCCAAGAACCTTCAATTATTGTTTCGTGATATTTTATCATTATGTCTTTTGTATAAGCCTTTGATTGATTATTTCCAGACAATGTAAATTCTATCCTGCCGTCATTAAAGCACTCAGAATCGTAAAGCTCTAAAGCATATGATGCCTGCATAACCAACAACAGAACCAATGCCCTCATCAATGCCTTTTTCATTTTGTTATTCCCAATGAATTAAATATTATTGCGTCAGCCTCTCTTATAATATCTTCCTGTGTTTTTGCTCTTAATGTGATGCAGTTATCATTTTTAAATATTCTTGTTTCATCACCAAGCTCTAATAAAAAGACAGCTTCTGTCTTATTCTGCTCCAGGCAGTTCTTAATTATATAACCCCCTTTTTCCGTTGTAAATGCGCTTGTTATCCATATCTTGAAGAAAGGCTCTAGGATTGCCTTTAGTTCCATTCCTGCTATTGTAGTCTGGCCTGTCAGTCTTGTATCATAAGGGTCTATTGCAACATACACATGCTCTTTGCCTTTTATTATTTTCTTGACATCAAAATCTATTGTTATGTTTTCAACGTCTTTTGGATGGTATTTTGTTTCTATTGAATAAGGCCCTTTATCGCCAATGTAAAGGCTTGTAATATAACCTAGCTGGGTTTTTTGCACTAAAAAATTGTTGTAGTACTGAGAACCTTCTTTATTGTTGTTTTTAGGGAAATAGCTTATTGCAAATATGGATATTAAAACTAGCAACAAAATTATTATGCTGTATTTTATTCTTTTTTTGTCTCTTTCTTCCATTTATTTTAGATTATGCCGAGCCTTTTTAAGGTTAACTTATCGATTATTTTTGTTATTTCCTCTGGTGTTCCAGTTAGTTGCAAGCAGTTGTTGTTAAATTCTATATTTGTATTGTTTGCTAATTCAAATAAAACAACACCTGTAGAATCACTTGCATCTCGGCATGCTTTTATCGGAAGGTTTTCTGATTTGCAAAGTTCATTGTCTGAAGGGCATGCCAATACAAATTGTTGGGCAATGCCTATTATATTTTTATTCAGCATTAATTCTTGTACAGGAGTAAGCAATGCTTGCTCTGGATTATAGGAAAGATATATTTTGGTTGCATAAGACAAATCACCATAACTGACGTCTACATTTATGTTTTCAACGTCTTTTGGCAGATAAGCAACTGTTATTTTATTGTTATTTATGTATGTTGTCCAGCGATTGCCTATTTTTACAAATTTATGGTCGTTATATTTTACCTCATTTTCTTTGTTTTTGTTTATGTCTAATACACTTAAAACCATTATGGAGATTATGAATATGCCTATGAGTATTGGAAGCAATTTCTTGTATTTGCTCTCTTTTTTGTGCAATGGCCGTAGATTCATTTTAGAAGAGCGAAGGCGTTATGTAAACCTCCACCAGGGCACCAATTATAATTATCATTAGTGCAAGGATTATTAATACAGAGACATCTTTCATGACATGCAGGAATTTTTTGCTGTAAATGTCATTTTTTATCACAGCAATTGAGATAATGCCACCTGCAAGAGCACCAATGAAGTAAGCAAGTATTTCAAAAATGCCATGTGTCATGTACCTAAAAAAACCAACTGAGAAAATAGAAAAATATTGGCTGATCTGGCTAAAGCCAAGGGTGGCTGTTACCTTGCTTAGGTTATTTCTAATGTATATACCCATTGCCCCTGCTATCACAGACGCGTTCCAAGTTAATATGAATATAGCACCAGCGCCGTAGAAAAACGAGAATAAGATGCTGAAGAGTAAAACTTTTATGTTGTTGTCTATTATTTTGTAAAGTATGTCTTCCCTGTTGAAAGCGCTAGTTGAGAGATTAATGTTTATTAGGTTGCTGTTTATGCTCTTAATTGTGCTGATTTGCGTTGAAAATAAGGTTTCTACTGAGTTTGTCGGCAGGAAGATATACCATAATGAATAGGCTATTAAGAAACCGATGAACATATACATAAAATAAGAGAGAGCTTTCCAATGTTCTTTTAACAATCTTTTTTCGTTTTGTATTGTCTCGTCTTTTCTTTCTTCTAGCTTTAAGGTATTATAGATTAATGGTATTGAAGCAAGAACTGTTAGAAAAACCATTATCAGGCTTGACTGCTCCCTGAATATCCACAAGCTTAAGATTATAGCAACTGACGCATACAAAATGCCATAGAAGATGAGATGAGACGGTTTTCTTTCTGCTCTTGCTGGCGATGTTAAGGATTCTAAAACCATATTCAATTAATGTTTGTTCTGTATATAAATATGTTCCGTATTAACTATTGGATAATAAAACAACACCCAGCATTATTATAATTATGCTCAGCCACCTTAATTTTGATATTTTCTCCTTGAAAAAAACCTTTGATGTTATTGCAATTAAGATGTAAGAAGAACTAGCTAATGGATATGCAAAGCTTAAGTCAAGCCTGCTTAGAACTATTAACCATAACATTGCGCTTATTACATAGCTGGTTAATCCCAGGATAATGAATTTGTTCGTGAATATTTTTATTAATGTGTTAAATGTGTTTTTTGTTAAGTGCAACTCCCCTGTTTTTGTTGTAGCATATTTTAACAAAAGCTGGCCTGTCACTGAAAATACTACGCTTGTGAATAATAATGCTAATGACATTTTAACTCCTTGACATCAATATTATACCGAAGCTTATTACAATTGCACCAATAATTCTTAATGCTGATGGCGATTCCTTTAGAAGGAATATTGAAAGCAGGGTTACTGTTACATAGCCAATAGAGACAAATGGGTAGGCATAGCTTAAATCAGTCTTTGATAATGTTGCTATCCAGATTACTGAACTTAAAACTATAAGGGAAAATCCAAGGATTGTAAAAGGATTTGTGAGGGCTGTTATGAAAAATTGAGGAATATTGCTTGCTGAGAAGGTTGTGTCTTTTAAGCTGTATTTTAATGTAAGTTCAGCAATTACTATGAGTAGCACTGCTAAAAAAATCTGCTTTAAATGAGCCATATCGTGCTGGTCTTAGTTAGGTTTATATAGGTTTCTGGTTAAAGCAATTTAATGGCAAAATTCGAACTTAGGTTAATTGAAGTGATAAATGAAACACATGACACAAAGACATTTAGATTTAGCTTGGAGAATGCAAGGATGGATTTGCTGCCAGGGCATTTCATAATGATAAACAAGATGCTTGATGGCAAGCTTGTGAGAAGAGCTTATTCAATATCATCTTCGCCATTGGAAAAAAGATTTATAGACTTGACAATAAAGAGGGTTGAAAACGGAGTTTTCTCAAACTACATGTTTGATAATGCCCAAGCTGGAGATATTTTTGGCATAGATGGTCCTTATGGAAAATTCGTTTACAAGGATAGCGATGATGATGTATTGCTGCTTGGCGCTGGCTGCGGTGCAGCACCCCTGAGAGCCATACTGAAATACATACTGGAAAAGAAATTAGATATAAATGTTATTTTATTGCATAGCTGCAGGACTCCAGATGACTTATTGTTTAGAGATGAACTGCTTAAACTGGAAAAAGAAAATAAAAACTTCAGGTATGCTGCTACGTTGACAAGGGTTAAAGGCGATGAATGGAAGGGGTGTATTGGCAGGATAAGCAGAGAGATGGTCGAGGAGAATGTAAAGAACAAAGATAATACATTATTTTTTGTATCAGGGCATGTTAAATTTGGCAATGCAATGATGGAAGTTCTAGATGAATTGGGCGTTGATAAAGGGAAGGTTAAAGAAGAGGTTTTTTGAGATATTTCAATATAATGTCTTATATTTATTTTAAAGACCCCAAATATTTATATAATTAAGACACTTAATCTTAATATATGGGATTTTCGAAAATTATTATTGGGGCGATGATAGGCTATTTTTCTTTAGGTGGATGTGTTTACCATAAAGATAAATCCATTGATGATTATTTACTTTCTGAAAAACAAAAAGAAGGTATATATGCAACGCTTCAACCAAGAGTAGGGTTAGATTTTGCTATTTTGGACATAGGTTTAAACAAAAAAATTCAAACAGTACCTTTTGATTTTGAGAATCCAGACTTAGGCAATTCGCATACAAGTTTAGATCTTGGTTTTGATCTTGCACTAAGAGGTGGTTTTGAAGCAGCAATTGGAACTGAGAATGTACGTGCAAAGAGTGGGTTGGATTTAAGATTAAATTTCACTTCGCTAGGTGAAAGTGGCTATAGGGCAACACTAAACTATGATGTAACGCGAGAGCCGATTCCAGGTGAGTCTTATTCTTTTACACAACTGACACCATATTATATAACTCCCATTCCATTTCTTGGGTTTGAATACAAATTTAGAGAAGGCTTAAAATTAGATATAGAGGGAGGAGCTGCTTATTCTGGTTTTAGGCTTCGTACAGGTCGTGACACTTATGGCGAATGGAGAACATACAGAGCGCAAACATGGCATGGATTTGGAGCGTGCATAAAAGTAGGCTTTATTCTTTCAGATGAGTTTTTTGTAGGAATTAATTATGAACATTATGAACCTGAATTTTTTGGTGAATCTTCACAAATTGATGCTTATGCACTCTCTATGGATTATAGAGGAGAGTTCAGATAGGGAGAATTCTAAGATAAACATAATTATGGTCATAAAAACAATATTTGAAAAGTTTTAAATACAAATTATGCTGCTATAATACAATGGCTTTTAATGAGATATGCAGGCAAATAAAAAACCTTAAGATACAAGGTGCTGAGAATGTTGCAAGGGCCGGCATAAAAGCATTGAAGTTAAAGCATGACAAGAATTCTGTTAGGAAGATAATAAGCTTAAGGCCAACTGAACCTTGCCTGAGAAATGCAGTTAACTTTGTCATTAAAGATGTGAAGAGAAATGCTGATATTGCGTTAAAACATTTTGATGATGCCCAGAAGAAAATAGCAGAGATAGGAAGCAGAAAAATAAGGAATAATGACATAATATTTACACATTGCCATAGCAGCACTGTTGTTGGAATATTGAAGGAAGCGGCAAAGACAAGAAGGTTTAAGGTTTATGCAACGGAAACAAGGCCTTTATACCAAGGAAGAAAGACTGCTGATGAACTGGCAAAGGCAAAAATACCTGTTCAATTATTTACAGATGCTGCTGGAAGATATGCATTGAAAAGATCAAACATTGCTTTTTTTGGAGTTGATGCAATAACATCAGAAGGCAATATAATAAACAAGATGGGTACTGAGATGTATTCTGAAATAGCCGAGAGATACGATATTCCTGTTTATTTCTGCACAGATTCATGGAAATACGATATGTTAACTGTTTTTGGTTTTGAAGAGGCGATAGAAAGAAGGGAAGCAAAAGAAGTCTGGGAAAAAGCGCCAAAAGGGGTTGATATAAGCAATATAGCATTTGAGATTGTTGAGTCAAAACTTGCAGCTGGAATAATATCAGAGCTCGGGGTTTATGCTCCAGCAACATTTGTTGAAGAGGTAAAAAGGCATTATCCTTGGATCCAAGGGAGAGGTGATTGAGGGGATTCTCTATGAGGTCCCTTCATCCATTAAATAAAATGAAATATTTACAGATTGAAGATACTGTGAACAAGCTATTTGAGAAATACAACCTGAAAGAGTTGCCAGTAGATGTGGAAAACTTTGCGAGGTTTGTTAATTTAGACATATTTTATAGGGATATTCATGGCTGCAACAAAGTTGTATTAGTAAAGCCAAATTACTTAATTATATCTAATTTTGAAGATGAAATAAAAAAAAGGATTGAGATTGCGCATGTTATAGGGCATTATGTTATCCATTCTAAATTGTCACACCGTATTATGGAAATTCATCATAAAATATTCGATGAGGAAGCTGATCATTTTGTAAGAGCATTATTAATACCTTTGATAAGTGTTAACTTGGAGTTAAGCAGGGAGGACATGATAAATATATATAAGGTTGATCGTTGTACTTTAGATACAAGGCTTTCTGATTTAGGCTGTGGTGATTTTAATGAAAAAAAGATTAATATGCTTTGATTTGGATAATACATTAATAGAATCAAACAAGGCGCATGTAACTGCATTTCAAATGGCTTTTGCCAAGAACAAGCTTAAGAAGGTGCCTGCAAAGAAAATAGAGGCAATGCTTAATGGAAGGCATGCGCATGCTGTTGTGAAATTATTGTTTCCAGACTTTAATAACGGCAAGATAGATAAGATTGTAAGTGACCATCATGTTTTTATAATTAAAACAGCAAAATATGCAAGAAAGATAGGAGATGTAATAAAGACAATAAAAGAGATTAAGAGGCATTACAAGGTTGCAATTGTAACAAACTGCATGCACAAGGAAATAAATGCACTGTTGAAGGCTACGAGATTGAATAAAAATTTATTTGATTATATTGTTGGCAAAGAGGATGTAAGGCACGGCAAGCCGTATCCTGATGAAATTTTAAAAGCAGAGCACCTTGCAAGATTAAAAGCTTATTTTATGATTGGAGACAGCATTTATGACATCATGGCGGCTAAAAAAGCCAAAGTAAAATCATTATCTGTTTTGACCGGCCTTGCAAAGAGAAAAGAATTATTGAAATACAAACCAGATTATGTGCTCGGGAATGTTAATGAATTGATGAAGTTGCTAAACAAAATTAATGACAAGATTAATAAATAATGCAATTTGGTTATTAAAGAGGTGATAAATCATAACACATTATCTTGATTTCGTTGATTTAAAATACAAGCCTGGAAAAGATGATTTAGTATGCTTGTTTTATTTTGAGCCTGCAAGAGGCATTTCTGTCAAGGAGGCTGTTGGAAGAGTAGCTGCTGAAAGCTCTAATGGGACATGGAGCGAGACATTGTATGGATCTTTGCCCCATATAAGGAAGATAAGGGGCAGGGCTTTTGAGATAAAAGGGGATTACGTTAAAATTGCATATCCGATAGAATTGTTTGAGCTGGGGAGCATACCTCAGTTAATGAGTTCTGTTGCAGGGAACATATTTGGGATGAAGGCTATTAATAATTTGAAACTGCTCGACATAGAATTTTCAAGGAAATATATCAAATCTTTTAGGGGGCCGCAGTTTGGAATTAATGGAATAAGAAAGTTTATGAAGATTTACAATAGGCCTTTAACATGCACTGTGCCGAAGCCGAAACTTGGAATGAATATAATAGAGTATTGCGATGCTGCTTATAAGATATGGAAAGGTGGTGTTGATATTGTTAAGACAGATGAGAATATGACATCTCAAAAATTTATTAATTTCTACAAAAATACAGAAAAAATGCTTAATATCCGCAATAAAGTTGAGAAAGAGACTGGTGAGAGAAAAACATTTTTAGCCAATGTTACTTCTGAGACAAAGGAGATGTTGAAAAGGGCTAAGTTTGTTGCTGATAATGGCGGCGAATTTGTAATGATAGATTTTTTAACAGCAGGATTTGCCGGATTTCAAACCTTAAGAGACGAATGCCAAGATTTAGGCTTAGCTATTCATGTTCACCGTGCATTTCACGCAGCGTTTACAAGGAATCCAAAACATGGTGTTTCTATGTTAACATTAGCAAAATTGTCCAGGTTAGTTGGCGGAGACACATTGCATATAGGCACTGTTATTGGCAAGCTTGTTGGTAAAAAAGATGAAGTCTTGATGATAGAGCACGAGATAGAACATCAAGTCGAACCCCATTTTATGACTAAACAGCATGTTTTAAATCAGAAATGGGACAATATAAAACCAGTACTGCCTGTTTCTAGTGGGGGATTGCATCCATTGTTAGTTTCACAGATAATTAAGATGCTCGGCAATGATATAATGGTGCAATGTGGCGGCGGTGTTTTGGGACATCCTTCTGGCATTGAAGCAGGTGCTATGGCTTTGAGGCAGGCTATGGATGCAACTTCTAATAATATTTCATTGAAAGAATATGCGAAGACCCATATTGAGCTTAAGGTGGCATTAGGAAAGTGGGGTTTTAGCAGACCCATATAGATTACATTTTGATTGTTGATTATTCTGCAAAGCCTGAAACTTATTTACCAACAGATAGCTTTACAAAACATAAAACAGAAACTTTTATAAATAAAGGTTTAGAGACAAAAATTCATGGCAAGAGAAGATGATGAAGGTTATGAGACAGACAATTATGAATTAGAGGATGAAG
>JAGVYC010000003.1 GCA_018303485.1 Candidatus Woesearchaeota archaeon | reverse complement strand
TGTAAAACATCTTTGTTAATGTGTCTAATGCCATCTATTTGATATAATACATAAATATATAAAATCTTCTCTAGGTTTTTAGAGCATGGCAATGATTAGGCAGCCCATAGTGGCTCTAGTAGGACATGTGGATCATGGAAAATCAAGCATATTAGAAAAGATTAGAGGCATATCTATTACATCCCATGAACCAGGATTAATAACACAAATGATAAAGGCTTATTCTATTTCGATAGATGACATAAAAAAATTCACTGGTGTCTTGCTGGATCAATTGAAGGTAAAACTTACAATACCAGGGATATTATTCATAGACACTCCCGGGCATGCAGCCTTTACAAATTTAAGGAGAAGGGGCGGCAATATATCTGATTTGGCGATATTGGTGATTGATATTAATGAGGGTTTAAAACCACAAACCTTTGAGGCCATTGAGATATTAAGGGCGTATAAAACCCCTTTTGTCATAGCGCTGAATAAAATAGACGCAATATCAGGCTGGCATTCAAAAAAGAATTCTGGTTTGATGCAGAATATAAATTCCCAAAGTGAATATGTAAGGCAGTTTCTTGATACAAAGCTATATGAAATATTAGGCAAGCTGTATGACATGGGCATTGGATCAGAGAGGTTTGACAGGGTTGATGATTATACAAAGCAAGTAGCCATAATACCTGTTTCAGCAAAAACTTTAGAGGGCATACCGGAATTATTGATGATACTAACTGGATTAGCGCAAAAATATCTGGAAAAAAGGCTTGAAATAAGAGCAGATGATGTTGGGAGAGGAACTATTCTTGAAGTGAAGGAAGAAAAGAATTTTGGCATGGTCCTTGATGTTGTGCTATATGATGGAGTATTGAATGTAAATGATGTCATAATTATCGGGGGTATAGAAAAACCAATAACAACAAAGGTAAGATCCATAATTGTTTATGACAGAAATGAATACAAGGGCATTAAAACTGTTTGTGCTGCTGCCGCTGCTAGGATAATTGCGCCTGATGTTAAGGATGTTGTTTCAGGCACGCCGTTCATTGTTGCTAATGAAAGCACAAAAAATGCCGAAAAGCTTGTGCAAAAGGAAATAAAGGAAATATTGATAGAAACAGAAAATGAAGGAATTCTAATAAAAGCTGATTCTTTAGGCAGTTTGGAAGCATTGATATATTTGCTGAAAGAAAAAGAAACAGCGATAAAAAGGGCGTCTATTGGAAGCATAACAAAAAAGGATTTGATTGATGCTGCTGCCGAAAGCAATCCATTGAACAGGGTAATACTAGCTTTTAATGTAGAGTATGAAGAAGAGAAAAAAAATGTAAAGATAATTTCAAGCAATGTAATCTACAAGATAATTGAGGATTTTGAAAAATGGCTGGTTGAAGAAAGAAAAGCACTTGAGAAAAAGGAATTAGAGAATATTACAATGCCAGTTAAGATAATGATAATGCCTAACTGTGTTTTTAGGCAGAGCAATCCTGCTGTTGTTGGCGTTGAAGTTCAAGCTGGAATTTTAAAAGTTGGAATGCACTTGATGAAAGATGGCAAGGCTTTAACAAATGTTAAAGAGATACAGCATGAGATGAAGACCATTTCAGAGGCCTTATTTGGCATGCAGGCAGCTGTAGCGCTTCCAAATATCACCATTGGCAGGCAGGTAAAAGAAAGCGATGTACTGTATTCTGATGTTCCTGAGGGAGATTTTATCAAATTAAAGAAATTGAAAAAGTTTTTAAACGATAAAGAAATAGAAACATTGAAGGAAATAGCTGATATAAAGAGGAAAGAAAACAGATTATGGGGGGTTTAAATGCCAGAATTTATATTAACAATATGCAATCCTAAGACAGGGAAGAGCTATAATAAAAGGCTGGATACTGATGCTTTTAAAGGCAAGAAAATAAATGATGTTGTAAGTGGAAACGATATTGGCCTAAGCGGATATGAACTTAAGGTAACTGGTGGTTCTGACAAATGTGGTTTTCCTATGAGGTCTGATCTTGAAGGAACGCAAAGAAGAAAGATACTGGCTAGCAAAAGTTTGGGCATACATATAAAAAGAAATGGCATGAGGAAGAGAAAGAACATTGCTGGCAATCAAATAAACTTGAATACGTCTCAGGTCAATCTAAACATTGTTAAGTTTGGTGAAAAGGACATAGAAGAGGCACTTGGTGTTAAGAAAGAAGAAGACAAGGCAGCAGAATGAAATATAAAACAAAGAGCATAATAATTGGCAGGAAGCCAAGGCTGGACAAAGATGATTATTCAAACAGGCCATGCTTTATTAGTTTTTTTGATATAACAAACCCACATAAAAACAATGTTGCACCAAAGAAGGTTGTTGATTTTCTGAAGGTTAATAAAGTAGTAATAAAAGGGCTTGATGCAAGCTTTTTGCTCATGGGTGGAGATTTGTTAATAGATAATCTTAAGGAAATTGAGATTACTGAAAAAGAAGGCAATGTATTAATCGTTGGAAAGCAGGGAAAAGAAGATTGAATTTTTAGTTTTTAAAAAGCACAATAATTAACTTTATAAATCGCTTATTTCTCTTTTGTATCCTTACAGGAGGTCATTCGTGGTTAAAAAAAAAACAGAAGAAGTCATAATACAGCCCGACATAAACATAGGCATGGTTGGCCATGTCGATTCCGGAAAAACGACACTTTTAGAACGGCTTTCTGGAAAATGGACAGACACTCATTCTGAAGAAATCAAGAGGGGCATAACAATAAAATTAGGGTATGCAAATGCTCCTATTTACAAGTGCGAAAAGTGCAAGGAACTTGCCTATACAACAAAACCAAAATGCGAGAAGTGCAACTCTGAAACTGTGCTTAAAAGAAAGATAAGCTTTGTTGATGCGCCAGGCCATGAAACTTTAATGGCAACTATGCTTTCTGGAGCTGCAATAATGGATGCTGCCTTATTGCTAATATCTGCAAATGAAGAATGCCCGCAATTGCAGACAAAAGAGCATTTGATGGCGCTGGAAATCATTGGTGTTAAAAAAATAATAATTGTTCAAAATAAAATAGACCTAGCTTCTGAAGAGCAAATAGCAAGAAATTACGAGCAGATTAAAAATTTTATAAAAGGGACTATAGCTGAGAAATCAACGATAATTCCTGTTTCAGCGCAGCATAATATAAATGTTGATGCACTGATAAATGCAATTGCAAATGAATTTACTATGCCAGAAAGGGACTTTAATAAAAACCCAATAATGTTCGCAGCAAGGTCTTTTGATGTTAACAAACCTGGAACAGAAATAGATAAGCTTTTTGGGGGAGTAATTGGGGGATCAATAAAGCAAGGCACGCTGAAAACAGGAGATGAAATAGAAATAAAGCCCGGATTAAAAGTAGAGAAAGAGAACAGGATTATTTACATGCCAATAAAAACAAGAATAGTCAGCTTAAGAACTGGAGAGGATGCAATAGAATCAGCTCATCCTGGTGGATCAATAGCAATACTGACAGAACTGGATCCAAGCATTGTAAAATCAGACAGCTTGAGTGGAAATGTCATAGGTTATGCTGGAAAGATACCAGATACATTGTATGAGCTGGCGTTAGAGCCAAAATTATTGAAAAGGGTTGTTGGAACAAAAGAAGAGGCAAATGTTGATCCTATTAAAAAAACTGAAATTCTTATGCTTAATGCAAATTCTGCTGCAACAACCGGGATTGTTACTGATGTAATGAAAAATACCATCAAGGTAAAATTAAAAGGCCCTATATGCGCTGATGCATCAGACAGGGTAACAATATCAAGATTGGTCGGAAGCAGATTTAGATTGATTGGGTATGGGTTGATGAAGGGCTAGTAAATTGATTTTACAGTGACGTCCTCCCCGCACTAAAGTGCAGGGCAGGGGAAGATGAAGAAAAAATAAGGCCATTGCCTTTCTTGACATAACTCATTTCTTAACTTGAGTTCTAATCCTTAGTATATATAAAAGGGAGAATACTGTAATTATCGCAATAAAACTGTTTATCAGTATGTTTATAAAGGCATCAAAAAAGAATTCTTCTGGAAACATCTGTATTAATTTGTCTGTTGCTGGATTTAATTGCCATAAGTCGTTTGAAAACAGTCCAAGATGAAAATTTAAAAACACGCTGCCAAAATCAAACATTACAAATAAGATTAACAAAACAATAATCATGATAGTTATTGCATTTCCAATAGCCAATCCAGATCTCAAATCATCAAAATCCTTTTTGTATATAGCATACGAAATTAACAAAACCAAAAGAATCAAACTAATATATAATATTTTTCCAGAAAGATTCACCAGCCTCTTGACATCAATCATATGCAGTTTCTCTTTTTCATTAAAAAAACTGTTTTCCAAATCATTTTTATTCTTGAAATATCCAATCAGTAGCTTGTAATTTTCCAAGACGCTCTCTTTTTCAATATTATCATAAACATTGTTCTTCTCAAATTCCTTCAGGTAAAATTTTTCATTGTAAACATGCAGATTCAAGCTTAATAATAAAATAAAAATAGGCAGTATGAATATTAATAAAATATAGGCAAATGGTTTCATGGCTTGAACCTTTTCATTGTTAATGAATTTGTTACAACAGATATAGAGCTCAAAGCCATTGCAGCAGCAGCAATCATTGGATTTAATGTAAAGCAAAATATTGGATACAAAACACCAGCTGCAACCGGAATTCCAAGAGTATTGTATATGAAAGCCCAGAACAAGTTTTGCTTTATCTTTTTTATTGTGTAAGAGCTTAATCTTATTGCTTTTACAACATCCCTAACATCGTTCTTGATAAGGACTATGCCTCCTGTTTCTATTGCAACATCTGTTCCAGAGCCTATTGCTATTCCTACATCTGATTGTGCAAGTGCAGGGGCATCATTTATTCCATCCCCAATCATTGCAACTACATTCCCTTTTGCCTGCAGTTTCTTTACAGCCTTTGCTTTGTCTTGTGGAAGAACATTAGCCAGAACATTTTTTATTCCAATCTGCTTTGCTATAGCTTTAGCTGTTCTTTCATTGTCTCCAGTGATCATATAGACTTCTTTTTTTAATTTTTCAAGCTCTGAAATTGCTGTTTTTGCATATTCTGTTATTGTGTCTGCAACAGCTATAAGTCCAATAAGCTCTTTGTTGACAGCAAGCATCATTACAGTTTTGCCTTCATCTTCAAGCTTTGCTACTTTTTCCTCCAGATAGCTGAAATTTATCTTGTTGTCCTGCATCAGCCTCCTGTTTCCAAAGAGTATTGTTTTGCCCTGGTATTTTGCTATAACACCTTTTCCAGATATTGCCTTGAAGCCATGCGCATCAGGAATTTTAATTTTGCTTGATTTTGCCTTTTCTAGTATTGCAGATGCCAATGGATGCTCTGAGTGCTTCTCAGCAATAGCTGCAAATTTCAAAGCATCTTTTGTTTTTGATATTTGTATTATGTCAGTTACTTCTGGCTTGCCTTTTGTTAAAGTTCCGGTCTTGTCAAAAATTACTGCATTTATTTTATGCGCAGTTTCAAGAGCTTCACCATTCTTAATTAATATTCCTGATTCAGCGCCCTTGCCAGTTCCAACCATTATTGCTGTTGGTGTTGCAAGTCCTAAAGCACAAGGGCATGCTATGATTAGAACAGATACAAAATTAACGAGTGCAAATGTAAACGCTGGCTCTGGCCCTATAAGATACCATACAAAAAATGTTGCCAGCGATATTGCTATTACAACCGGAACAAAAATGCCAGAAACCTTGTCAGCAAGCCTTTGAATTGGTGCTTTTGAGCCCTGGGCTTCTTCAACAAGCCTTATTATCTGGGATAAGACAGTATCTTTGCCGATTTTTGTGGCTTTTATCTTGAGCATGCCGTTCTTGTTTATTGTAGCTCCAATAACATTGCCATTTATTTTTTTCTCAACAGGAATGCTCTCCCCGGTTATCATAGATTCATCAACAGAGCTGTTTCCAAAAACAACAACACCATCAACAGGTATTTTCTCTCCAGGCTTTATGATTATTATGTCTCCAACAACAACATTTTCAATTAGTATTTTTATTTCCTTGTTGTTTCTTATTACTGTAGCTGTCTTTGGCTGCAAGCCCATAAGCTTCTTTATTGCATCAGATGTATGGCCCTTTGCTATTGCTTCAAGATATCTGCCTAAAATTATCAATGTGATGATGATTGCTGCTGTGTCATAATAGACTGCAATTTTAACAGCACCCTCAAAGAATCCTGGAAAGAAAGTTGCAACAAAACTATACAGGAAAGCTGCTGTAGTGCCAACTGCTATCAACGTATTCATGTCAGCTGCCTTGGCCTTTAATGCATTCCAAAATCCCCTGTAAAACTGCCAGCCAACCCAGAACTGAACAGGCATAGTTAATAAAAATAAAACATAAAGGCTCTGCAAAAATTCAGGAGCAAATGCAAACCACTCTGGAAAGCTCCCAAAGAATATTATTGTGCTTAATACTGCTCCAACAACAAATTTATTCCTTAAAGCTCTTATCTCATTAAGCCTTGCTTCCTTTTCAGCATCTGTTTTAATTTCTTCTTTTACCAGTGCTTCATAGCCAAGCTTCTTGATTATCTTTTTTATCTCATCTAAGCTTATAGCATCTGGATTAAATGATATAGTAGCAGATTCATTTGGAAAGCTTGCTTCAACATTATTAATCCCTTTAACATTTTTAAGGCCTTTTTTTATAACGCCTTCGCAATGGGGGGAATGCATCCCTATTATCTTTAATTCTGCCTTTTGTTCGTTTTCTATGACATCATATCCGATTTTCCTTATCAATCCCTTAATATTATCTTGGTTAGTTTCTTTTGGATCATACTCTACTGTTGCCTTTTCATTAGCCATGTTGACATTTGCATAAGAAATTCCTTTTGTTGTCTTCAGCTTTGTCTCTATCTTGATGGCGCATGAAGCGCAGTGCATTCCTTTTATGCAGAGATTTATCTTTTCTTTTGCCATGTTATCTTGTTATAAAAAAATGAAAAAATATAATTTTTAATTCTTTTTATGATCAACAGCATCCTTTCTTTTTTTTGCCCATTTTTACCTCCTCTTGGCTGTGTTTATTCCAAGCAGCTTGTAAAGGCCGCAATATCCAATTAAGCCCTCTACAACACCAATTAAACCAAATATTACAAGCAATATGCTTGCCAAGGTGTTATTTATCAGGAAAAGGCCCAAATAAAGCAAAATCAATCCACCAATAAACCTTATTGCCCTGTCTGCCACACCCACATTGTTTTTCATTTGACCGCCACCTCCAATATATCAAAATTTAGATATATAGATATATTTAAATATTTCGGCAGTTTCATAGAGCCATGAAAATTGAAATTGGCAGCCTTGTAAAATTTTATATCATACTTTTATTGAATGAAGGCCAAAAGCACGGCTATACCCTGATGAAGGAGTTGGAGGAAAAGCTCAACAGGAAGATAAGCGCAAGCCAGGTATATCCATTTCTTAAAATTCTTAAGAAAAACAAGCTAATCAAAATTGAAGTTATAAAAGAAAGAGAGAAAAAGGTTTACAAGCTTACAAGCAAAGGAAAGGAATTCGTCAATAACTTCCTGCATAAATCTGGAAACTTGCTCGCTGCAGTAATAGAATCAAAAATAAGCTCTTGTGCCCATTGTGAATGCAAAATTTATGAAAGTAACTACAAAGAAAAAATCAATGGTAAATTATTAATATTCTGCTGCGAGCATTGTGCAAAATCATTCAAGCACTGCAAGAAGCATTAGCTTATTTTTATCCCGGCTGTTATAACCCCAAATACACTGCTTCTAATCTGCTTGATATCCTTAAAGCCAGTTTTCTTGAACATATTAATAAAATCTTTTCTGCTGTTAACCCTTACGCATCCAGGTTCTAAAATCTCAAAAATCCTATGCACAATGTCAAAAAAGAAATTCACATCAGCTATGATTAATCTTCCATTTTTCTTAAGAACTCTTTTCATTTCCATTAATGATTTTTTCTGGTTGTGGTAATGATGGAATGATTCAGTTGTTATAACATAATCAAATGTATTGTTTTTAAATGGCAATAATGCAACATCAGCATATTTCAACTTTGATTTTCCTTTTAGCTTGCGTTTTGCTATATCCAGCATGTTTCTTGAAATGTCAACGCCATAAATATCTGGCTTGTTTAATCTTCTCAGCATAAGCAAAAGCATTTCTCCAGTGCCGCAGCTTACATCAAGTATTTTTAATTTCTGCTTCTTTGCAATAAATTTCAATACATCACTATGCATGCTTCTAAGCCAAAATCCAAATACGAACTTGTCATAACTTCCAGCCCAACTGTCAAAAAATTTGATGTTTCTTTGTTTCTTGTCCATTTCATTGTAATTTTTGTAGCATTAATAAAACTTTTGTAAAACCAAAAACAAAAACATTTAAATAATCTGAAAACCTTCCAGCTATATGAAAAACAAAATTAGGATTTTTACTACATCATCATGTCCATGGTGCCACAAAACAAAAGAATATTTAGATGCAAATAAAATAAAGTACGAAAACATAGATGTAACAAGGAATAGAAAAGCTGCTGACGAGATGATAGAGCTTTCTGGCCAGGTTGGAGTTCCAGTAATAGACATAAATGGCAATATCATAGTCGGCTTTGACAAGGAAGCACTAGACAAGCAGCTAAAAAGGCTTAAATAATCAGTTCATTCTCAAAAAGAGGTCAAATGCTAGATGGATTTTTTAAATCAAACAACATAGCTATAATTGGTGTTTCCAGGGAAGAAAACAAGATTGGCAGAGTTATTTTTGAAAGTTTATTATCAAAATTTAATGGCAATATATACCCTATTAATCCAAATGCAGAAGAAATTCTAGGCTATAGATGCTACCCATCAATAAAAGCAATCAAAGAAAAAATAGATCTTGCAGTAATAGCAGTTCCTGCAAATATTATAATAATCTCAATAAATGACTGCATAAAAAAGAAAGTTAAAAACATAATAATAGTGTCAGCTGGCTTCAAGGAAACAGGCAATTCAAAATTAGAAAAAAGATTAAAAGAGCTTCTTCTTAAACATAAAATAAATGCAATAGGCCCAAATTGCCTTGGTATTTTTGACGCTTCAACAGGCTTGGATACATTGTTTCTTCCAGTATCAAGGTTAAAACGCCCGAAAAGGGGAAATATATCCTTCATATGCCAGTCTGGTGCTATTGGTTCAGCCATGCTTGACTTGATTGCAGGCGAAAACATAGGCATTTCAAAATTCATAAGCTACGGCAATGCAACAGTGATTGATGAGTCTGATATCATAGAATACCTTGCAAATGACAAATCAACTGATGTAATCTGCGCTTACATAGAAGGGGTTAATAATGGAAAAAAATTCTTTAGCACTTTAAAAAAAACAGCAGCAAAAAAACCATTAATAATCATAAAAGCCGGAATAACAAAAGAAGGCCATAAAGCAACATTGTCCCATACTGGCTCACTAGCAGGCTCATCTGAGGTGTATAATGCTGTATTCAAGCAAAATAAAGTCATAAAAGCTGATTCACTGCAGGAAATTATTGATTATGCCAAGATATTTGCAAACATAAAAAAAATCCACGGCAATAAGGTTCAGATAATAACAAATGGCGGCGGCTTTGGAATTATCAGTACAGATTCAATAATAAATAACAATCTTAAGCTGGCATGCTTAAGCAAGAAAACAACGGCTCTTTTGAAAAAATCTCTTCCAAAAACAGTTATAATCAGCAACCCGATAGATTTAACAGGAGATGCAGACAATCCAAGGTATAAACTAGCTTTAAGTTCATGCTTGAAAGACAAAAATGTCGATGTAATTTTTTTAATTATTCTTTTCCAAACTCCATTAGTGGATGAAAACATAGTGCAGGATATATTAAGCCTAAAGAATAAAAAACCAATTGTTGTTGTTTCAGCAGGTGATTTCTTCACAAGGGCAATAAAGCAGGCCTTAGAAGAAAACAACATACCAACGTATGCTTTTCCAGAGAATGCGGCAAGTTCAATAAGAAAATTATTAGAATACAAGGGGAAAAAATAAGCTCATTTTGTTCTTCTTACAGACTGATTTGAAAAAATATTGCTCATCATTCCGCTTAAGTCTTGGAATGGTATTACTCTTCCACCGCTGGCTGTTTTACCGCCATTTGGAATTTTCTGCTGCTCGGGCTCGGGCTGTTTATTTAATTGTTGCTGGCTTTGTATATTAGCATTGCTTGTTATATTCGCATTATTGCCTGCCTTCTTTTGTATTGCAATTGTTAGCATATTTAGGATATTATTCAGGTCATCTACGCTATCTGTTTCAGTGTCAAACGTCAGTTTCATATTTTTTAAAATTCCTTACTCCTTAATAAAACTATCGATGTCAAAAATAAAATAGTTACTATAACTGCCTGTAAAATGCAAAATCAAGTATAAAGAAAACAAAAAACCAGCTAAAGATAAGGCAAAAATGAAATGCAGTATTCTTTTTTGTATTTTTTTATGAAGCATAATTGCTAAAATAAACAAAATACTGTAAGTTAATAATCCAAGCAAGGCAACTGGTATGTCAAACCCCAATGCATATTTTAATTTTATTAAACCTACAGAACCAAAAAACCCAGAATATTGGCTTTTATTAACACTATTGCAGTCCATTTTATCAGATATGCTGCAAAGCGAATCTTCCACGGGCTTGTAATGCACATATATTAAATATGAAGTAATTAATACGCCTAAAAGAGAAAGCAATATCATTAGTTTTATGTATTTTCTTTGCATGGTTGCCCAAAAAACATACTTTCGCTATATTTTTAAACATTGGCATTTGTTATTTTACATGAAAAAATTGATTGCATTGGTATTTTTGGTATTTTTAATCGGCTGCAATGCCAAATACAACGCATTTCAAGAAGGTTCTCTTTCTGCCCAATATCCGAATTGGAATCCAATATCTGGAACTGACAGAATAGATGTTAAAAAGGGGTCATGCGAAGTTAAAATAGGAATACATGCAGATAGGTTTAATCCTGCAAACTTAAAGATAACAACAGAAATAAGCATAATACCTGCATTAAAAAGA
>JAGVYC010000002.1 GCA_018303485.1 Candidatus Woesearchaeota archaeon | reverse complement strand
CTAATCATTGCCATGCTCTAAAAACCTAGAGAAGATTTTATATATTTATGTATTATATCAAATAGATGGCATTAGACACATTAACAAAGATGTTTTACAATAAAGACATCTTCGGAATTTCAATAGAGAAACTAGGCAGTTTGCTAAGTTCTATGAGTTTTGATAATTTAGGAAATGACATAAAAAACAAGGGCATAATACACCAACGATTGATAGGTGAGCATAAAAACAGGATAGATTATATAATCAAAAAACATGGGTTTGAAGAAAGACTGCTGAAAAAATACTTAAAGACCATTTCCGGTACCATGGTACTGGAAGCTTACTGTAAAAACAATGGTTATGAAGATGAATTTAATGAGTAGTTATATAACAAATTCAAGCAAGGCATAAGAAAAGGCTTGCTAGACAAGGAGTATTGGCATTATGAAGAAAACTATCTCAATAAAAGTCAAGCCAAATTCATCCCAGTCCAAAATACTGGAGAAGAATAATGAAATAGTAGTTTATGTTAAACCAAAGCCAGAGAACAACAAGGCTAATCTGGAAGTCATAAAGTTATTTTCCAAGGAATATAAGAATGTTAAAATTTTAAAAGGTCTAAAAAGCCGCAAAAAATTACTGCAACTTGAAATTTAATACATTTTCCAGCTTTTCTTTCATTATGCCGCCTGTTTGTGCATCGATATTTGTATTTAAAACCTTGAAGCTTGCTGTCAGGTAAGTTACATTCCATATCTCTTTCTTCTCTATATTTTGGAGTATCACTATTATCTTGTTTGCCTTTTCGCCAGGATAATTCTTGTCTCTCAAGCTTGATGTTATTTCAAGTGCCTCGTTTAAGCCTATGTCAACATTCTCAAGATTTAGCTCCCTTATCTTTTTTTTATCCCTGTGCACAGCTTTTGATTCCTTGACTTCTACTTTATCCTTGAGGCAGAATGTTGTTATATGGTCATTGTCCGGGCAGTAATAATCAAGCTGCCATTTGCTGCCGTCATTTGATTCCATTATCATGAATCCCGCACATAAGTAAGAATTAGGGTATTTATTCTTATATTCCTTGAACTCTTCCAGATTTTTAAGATTAGCAACCTCTCTTTTTATTTGATCTACCATCTAACCACCTTTTTAAATTTTTAAAACATTATGATATATAAACCTATCGAACAACATTCTTTTTTTCACTAAATTCGGATAATTTTTTCTCGCAAGCCTTTTAAAGAATAAAAACAAAATACACCCATGGATATCTTCTTTCCCCATGATGAAATCAGGAATATACAAGATGATTTAATAAATGACATCATCAATGCAATAAAAAACAATAAGAATATTCTTGTTCACGCTCCAACAGGCATAGGAAAAACAGCAGCAGTATTGTCAACAACAGTAGCGTATGCAATAAAAAACAACAGAACAATATTCTTTGTCACCTCAAGAAACACCCAGCATAAGATAGCAATTGAAACATTAAACAAAATAAGGGAAAAATTCAAAATAAAAATTAATGCAGCTGATTTCATTGGAAAGCGCTGGATGTGCCTGATACCAAATATAACAGAATTAGGAACAGCAGAGTTCTATGATTTTTGCCACGAAAATACAGAAAAAGGGTTGTGTGAATTCTACAATAACTTAAAAGACCATAACAAGATGTCAATAAGGGCAAAAAATGTCCTTGAAAGGCTAAATGAAAGGGTTTTTTCTGTTAATGAAGTCATTGATTTATGCAAGGCAAACAATTTATGCCCCCATGAAATAACAATGCTCCATGCACAAGATTCCAACATCATAATAGCTGATTACTACCATGTACTAAGCACCAGCATAAGGGAAAGCATATTGAAAAGATCAAAGAAAGAAATTAAGAATGCAATAATAATCTTCGATGAAAGCCACAATCTACCTTCTAGATGCCGTGAATTACTAAGCAGCCAGCTATCAACATATGTTCTGGAAAAATCCATTAAAGAGCTAAAATCTTTTGGCTATTCTGATCTTGCTGAGAATGTTAATATGCTTAATAATATCCTGCTTGAATTAAATAAAAAAATAAAAATTACAGAAAATGAAACCTTGATTTCAAAAGAGGAATTTTACAACGCAGTCAATAACGTAGCTGATTACAAAGAGCTTGTAAATTTGTTAACGCCTGCATCAGAAGTAATATTGGAAGACAAAAAAAGAAGCTTTACAAAATCCATAGTTCATTTCCTGGAAAAATGGCCTGGCCCGAATGAGAGCTTTACGAGAATATTGAAAAGAGGCTTTACAAAAAAAGGCAAGATAAACCTAATACTAAATTATCGCTGCTTGGATCCATCAATAGTATTAAAGCCGATTTCAGATGAAGCAAGGGTTATTGCAATGTCCGGAACATTAAGCCCTACAAAAATTTACAAGGATTTATTTGGCTTTGATGCTGATCTAAAGGAATACAAGGATCCGTTTCCAAAGAAAAACCGCCTGAACTTAATAATTCCAGGTGTAACAACAAAATTCACATCAAGGGACAATGACATGTATAAAAAAATAGCAGAAATCTCAGCAGGCATAGTTAATGCCATAAAAGGAAATTCTATCATTTTTTTTCCGAGCTACCATCTTATAGATGATGTTTCAAGATTTTTTAACCCATTATGCGAAAGAACAACATTTTTTGAAAGGCCAAAGCTAAGCAAAACTGACAAGGAGGATATCATTGAAAATTTTAAGAAATACAAGGACAAAGGCGCTGTTCTTCTTGCATGTGCATCTGGTTCATTTGGTGAGGGAATTGATTTGCCTGGTGATTACCTGAAAGCTGTCCTGATTGTAGGTTTGCCATTAGCCAAGCCTGATCTTGAAATGAAAGAGACAATAAAATATTATGATGAAAAATTTGGCAATGGCTGGGATTATGGCTATACATTTCCAGCTCTGACAAAATGCTTCCAGAATGCAGGTAGATGCATAAGGAGCGAAACTGACAGGGGAGCCATAGTGTTTTTAGATTCAAGGTATTGCCTTAGCATGTACAAGAAATTCTTTCCAAGCGATTGGGAGATCACAACAACAAAAGATCCTATAAAATTGATAAATGAGTTTTTTGATAAAAATTAAACATAGCATTAGTTCATAGGCATTTGCCTCCTTAAGGCAAGAAAAAATTAAATTAACAGGCGCGTAGCCTCAGCTCATGCTCTTCAGTAAACTTTATTAAAAAAGAAAACCATGCTAAATCATGCATTTCATAGCAGTATTGTTAATCACATTCATCTTTCTCATAGGCTGTGCAGCAAACACAGAAAAACAGCCGTATGCAAACCAAGAAATTGTAGCAAAAGAAGGAGGTAATACAATGAAATTAATATCAAATGCGTTCAATAATGGAGATTTTATTCCAAAAAAATATACTTGCCAGGGTTCCAATATAAACCCGCAATTAACTTGGAGCGACATTCCAAAAAATACAAAAAGTTTCGCTCTAATAATCGACGATCCAGATGCCCCAGCAGGAACATGGACACATTGGATTGTAAAGGACATTCCATCTGATAAAACAGAAATAAAAGAAAATAGCATTCCAGGAAAAGAAATTGTTAATTTATTCAACAAAGAGCATTACGGCGGTCCTTGCCCTCCATCTGGCATTCATAGATACTTCTTCAAGTTCTATGCCCTGGATATAGAAATCATAAATGCAAACAACAAAGCAGAATTTGACAAAGAAATTGCAAAGCATAAACTTGCAGAAGCTGTTTTAATTGGAAAATACGCAAAAACCTAGTACTCAAGAACAATTATGTAAGAATTATTTTTCTTTTCTATATTAATAATGCCTAAAACCCCTTTGTAATTCTCTATTTTAATATCTTTTAGCATCAAGTCAATCAGATTTATCGCATCATAGGAAATGGCATCATAAATATCAGGTGTTCTGTTGTAAAATTTATTATATGCTAGATTCAATCTATAGGTGTTTTGCTCTAAATTATTATACAGTTTTACTTTTATCAATCCTGTGTTTAATGAATTAGTTAAATCCCTGCTCAAGCTCGGAGAAATTAATAGCATCTTATTCTCATCAGCAATGTTAACAGCTGTTTTCACTGTCTCATTGCAGAATATGCCATATACAGCATTGGCATTTTTCAGCCTGCTCATGGCTGATTTAACACCCTTCTCAGAGCATTCTGCATATTCATAGTCAACATTGATCTTTTTTTCACCAGCAGCATTTAATTCCATAATGGCTAAATTCACAGCATCCTTAATAGCATATTCAGACTTTGGCAGTATAATCCCAATGTTAACTGCATAATTCTTGCCAGTATCCAAAGACATTTTTACAAAATTCAAATCCTGCAGTTTGCCAAGATCATAACCGGCAGCGTAATACCCAATAATCAAGCCAACTACAAGAAACAAAACAGAATAAAACAATCTAACCCTGTACCTGTACCTCATGCATATAAGAAGTATATAAGAAGTTTTTAAATATTATCAGTTTAAAACAATCATATTGCATTACTCTTTTTCCTTGTTAATCCTGAAAGAAGATACAATGTCAATTATGTACTTGCCGTCTTCTACCCTGTAAACAAGCGGTTTTCCCTTGAATAATTCAACCAAATCAAGTTCATACTTGCCAGGCTCTAAAACTCTTATAGATTCCAAATCAAGTATAACAGGAGCTTCATCATCTTTAATGCCAATTATATCCAGAACATCCTCTTCTATCTGCTTTTTGTCTTCTTCTGTTAAGTTTATTGTTATTTCCTTTGCTTCTTCAAGGTGCTTTTGTTTAATAAAAAAGAAAAACTTGCCTCCGCATTCGCATCCCTTTAATATCTCTTCGCTGCCATCAGAATACAGCTTATTGCATCTTACGCACTGGTGCGGCATTACCTCCTCCTTCTCTTTTTCATATTATTTGTTAGCAGCTGTATTTTATTAGGATCTCTCTTGATTTCCTTCACTATTGTAGCAGGGCCTATAACAGTTAAGCCTCTTCTATTGCCTATAAGCAGATCTATCATGGTTGCTTTCAGCTTGTTTATAGCATCATCATTCTTATTCTCAGGGTATATTGTACATAATTCAATTCCTTTAAACTCCCTATTTACCTCTTCCATTGTTCTTTGTATAAGTTCAGCCTCCTCTGATGGCTTAAGCCTGCCCTCAACAAGAACTATTTTGTTTTCCTTGACTATATCAAGTATTTTCTTTATCCTTCCCAATGGAGTCAACCTATTCAACTCATTATAAGGAACAAACTGCAGTGTTATCATATTTTCAACCTCTTTTTATTTAACAACCTTGAATAAAGCATTGTAAAATTCCTCCATGTTATGACCGTATTCTGCTGAAATTCCAACAACATCATATTGGGGGAATGCGTCCTCTACCTTTTTTACATTGGCCCTTTTGATGTCAATCTTATTTGCAACAACCAATACAGGAATATTTCTTGCTGCAAGATTTCCTATAATTGTTATGTTTACTTGTGAATATGGATTTTGAGCTGAATCAAGAACAACTAAAACACAATCCATTGAATCAAGCCATTTTATAGACTCAATAACCCCTTTTGTTGCTTCCTTAGCCCTTTGCTTTGCTTCCTTTTTTGTCATGTTATACCTTAAAAAATCCTCATAATCAATCTTTGTTGCTATTCCTGGTGTATCAACAAGATTAAATATTAGAGACTTGCCTTTTGATTTGACCTCGATTTTTTCCTTTATGATAATCTCCCTTGTCTCATGAGGCACTCTTGAAGCCTTTGACATCTCCTCTCCAAGCCAGTCTTTGCTTATTCTGTTTGCGAGTGTGCTTTTCCCAGAATTCGTCGGCCCGTATAGACCTAGCTTTAAATTTTTCTTTTTCCCAAAAATTCTAGAAAACAAACCATTAATGAATTTGCTTATCTTATTTATCATGAGCTCTGCACCAATTTTTCTTGATATTCAGATAAAAATAGTATTATTAAACATTTCGGTGTTTCACTTTATGAATTCACATTCGAATGAAAAAGGATACTTGTGGTCGTCCTGGGGGTTGCCTGTTGTTCTTTCAAGCAAGTAATGTATTAGAGCATGGTTTAAGTCATATTCAAGCTCGTCATTATGTGAATGATTACTGATGTATTTTAAGCTTAACTCGCTTCTAAACCTCAAAGCATCATCTATCTTCATGCACTCTGCTACATTATAATATGATTCGTCTACTTCTTTTTTTGTTGGCTCATTATTTATTTTTTTGCTGCAGCTGTAAAACTCCAATAATAATGCAAATAATGCTGCTGTCCCCTTTTTCATCTCAACAGGATAAAAACCTTGTTATTTAAATTCATTGCTAAACCAATAAATATATATTGTATTATTACTCTCAAATTCCTATGAAGAAATTCAAGTATCTCGAGCATACAGCTGACATAAAATTCCAGGCATTCGGAGATAATTTGGAAAAAGCATTTGAAAACTCTGCATTAGCAATGTTCAATGCGATGTATTCTGGCAAGATAAAGCCCATTATAAAAAAGAAAATTATGGTTTCTGGTAGGGATTTAGAAAACTTGCTCTATAATTTCCTTGAAGAATTTTTATTCCTGCTTGATTCGGAGGGCTTCTTTTTGAGCAAAATTGCAAAAATCAAGCTTGATAAAAAAAAGCTGGAACTAGAAGCAGAGTTAATTGGTGATAAGGCTGAAAATTACAAAATTGGCCTTGATGTAAAGGCAGTTACATACAATAGCATGTTTGTCAAGAAAGAAAAAGATAAATGGGTATGCCAGGTTCTGATTGATGTTTGACAAACCATAAAAGCTATAAACAGGCTAAAATTAAATATCAAAATGGAATTTAAAAAAATAAACGAATATACATGGGAAATTGAAAAAACTGGCGCCATGAAAGTGCCTGCAATAGTTTACGCATCTGAAAAGCTATTGCAAAAGATAAAAGAAGATAGAACACTGCAGCAGCTGCAAAATGTTGCAACACTAAAAGGAATTCAAAGGGCAGCATATGTCATGCCTGATGCCCACGAAGGATTTTTACTTAATAGATATTAAGTAGACCTTAGACGGTTTTCCAATTGGTGGTGTTGCGGCATTTGATACGGAAGAAGGCATAATCTCGCCTGGCGGTGTAGGATTGAATTAAATTTGATTTAATTCCCTAAGACGATATTAACTGCGGCGTGAAGATGCTTCGCACAGACTTCACAGAGGAAGATATATCTGCAAAAAGAAAACAGCTTCTAAACACAATAATGCAAGAAGTTCCTGCTGGTGTTGGGAAGCCAGGAATTACAAAATTAAAAAAAGAAGTTCTGCTTGAAATTTTGCAAAAAGGATCAAAATGGGCTTTGCAAAATGGCTATGGGGTAAAGGAAGACTTAGAAAGAACAGAAGAAAATGGGTGCATGAGAGCTGCTGATCCCGGTGTTGTTTCAGAACGAGCATTGGCAAGGGGCTTGCCACAATTAGGAACTCTTGGCTCTGGGAATCATTTCTTGGAATTGCAAAAAGTTGACAAAATATATGATGTAGAAATAGCAAGAAAATTTGGCATAGAAAAAAAAGGCCAAGTCATGGTAGCTATTCATTGCGGCTCTCGCGGACTCGGCCATCAAATAGCTTCTGATTACATAGTGAAAATGGAATCAAAATACGGTTTTAAAGATCTAGCAGATAGAGAATTGATTAATGCCCCAATAAATTCTGATCTAGGGAAAGAATATTATGCTGCAATGTGCTGCGGTGTAAATTATGCTTTTGCAAACAGGCAGATGATTGAGCATTGGACTAGAGATGTTTTTGCAAAAGTAATGGGTTCATCTGAGGGCATGTCCCAAGTATACGATGTTTGCCACAACATTGCAAAATTCGAGAAGCACAGAATAAATGGAAAAGAAACAGAGGTTTTAGTAATGCGAAAAGGTGCAACCAGAAGTTTTGGGCCTGGAAGAGAAGAAATTCCAGAAACATACAGAAATGTAGGTCAACCAGTAATAATCCCAGGTAGCATGGGCACTGCATCATATCTATTGGTCGGAACAAAAAAAGCTGAAGAAGTTTCTTTTGGATCAACAGCCCATGGTGCAGGGCGAGTAAGTTCTAGGGCAGCTATGTTAAGGAGTGTTAGGGGTGAAGAAGTAAAAAGAAGGCTTGAAAATAAAAACATAGAAGTTGTTGCAACATCATGGAAAGGCCTTGCTGAAGAAGCGCCAGAAGCATACAAAGACATTGATGAAGTCGTTAAGGTAAGCCATGAACTTGGCATAGGTAAAATAGTGGTTAGATTGGTTCCGCTTGGCGTGATGAAGGGCTAGAATTATTTTCTGCACTTGAATTATCATATCTGTTGCCATTATTCCCATTGCCATTGTGATTATTTTCAGTTATAACTCTTGCTATTGTTTTTACCTTGTCCTTATCATCAAGCTTCATTATTCTTACGCCTTGAGTGTTCCTGCCGACTATAGAAATATCTGAAACAGGAACTCTTATTATAACTCCATTCTTGCTTATTAACATTATTTCATCATTGTCCTTTACAGTTTTAATCCCAACAACATCTCCATTCCTTTCAGATGTTTGTATGTTTATGACACCCTTTCCGCCTCTTCTTATATGCCTGTATTCTCCTATCTCTGTCCTCTTGCCATAGCCATTTTCAGTTACTGTCAATATATTTCCTGTTTTCAATGCAACTTCCAGGCCAATAACTTCATCATCATTTTCAAGCCTTATACCAATAACTCCTGATGCATTCCTGCCAACTGGATTTACATCAGTTTCGTTGAAGCGCATTGCAAGGCCTTTTTTAGTTGCAAGCACCATGTCTAAATTTCCAGGAGTCAATCTTACTTGAACTAAATCATCATTTTCCTTAAGGTTTATTGCTGCTATTCCGCCTTGCCTTGGCCTTGAATATTCTTCCAGTGATGTTTTCTTCAAGATTCCTTTTTTAGTTGCAAAAAGCAAATACTGCTGACTGTCAAATTTAGCAATAGGCAATACAGCGCTTATTTTCTCATCTTTCAAATTTAATAAATTAACAATGGCTTTTCCCTTGCTGTATCTTGAAGCCTCTTGCACTTGGTACACCTTTAGCCAATGTAACTTGCCTTTATTTGTAAAGAATAAAAGATAATTATGATTGCTTGTGATGAATAAATGCTGCACTATGTCTTCTTCCTTTGTTGTTGTTGCTATTATTCCCTTGCCACCCCTTTTCTGCTGCTTGTACAATTCCAAGGAGGTTTGTTTTATGTACCCTTCATTTGTTATTGTCACAACAACATCCTCTTCATTTATCAAGGATGATTCATTAGCTTCAGGCTCTGAATCGCGTTCTATGATTTCAGTCCTTCTTTCATCGCCAAAACGATTTTTTATGTCTAATAACTCGTCTTTTATTATTGCATAAATTCTGGGCTCTTTTGCAAGTATGTCTTTCAGCTCTATTACCAACTTAACTATTTCATCATGTTCAATATTTATTTTATTTTGCTCCAATGAAGTCAATCTCTGTAGTTTCAAATCTAAAATAGCCTGGGCTTGTATTTCTGTAAGTTCATAATTATTCATCAATCCATGCTTTGCAACAGCCGGATCTTTGGATTTCTTGATTAATGCAACAACTGCATCTATGTTTTTTAGGCATATCAGCAAACCTTCCAATATATGCAATCTGTCTTCTGCTTTTTTTAATTCAAATTTAGTTCGTCGTGTAACAATTTCTTTTCTATGGAAGATATAAGATGACACTGCTTCTTTCAAGTTGAATATTTTTGGCTGGTTTCCATCCAATGCAAGCATGATCACGCCAAAAGTTGTTTGCAATTGCGAGTGCTTATACAGCTGATTCAAAACAGTTTCAGGATTGAATCCCTTTTTTATTTCAATGATCAATGACATTCCTGTCTTGTCAGACTCGTCTCTTATGTCAGAAATTCCCTCAACAACTTTATTGTTGATTAATTCAACTATGCCTTCTATCAACTGAGTTTTATTTACTTGGTAAGGTATTTCCTTTACTACAATTCTTTTTTCTTCTAATTCAATCTTTGATCTTATAAGTAATTTTCCTCTTCCAGTTTTATATGCTGACTTTATCCCATAAGCTCCAACTATTATTCCGCCAGTTGGAAAATCAGGGCCTTTGATGTAATTCATTAATTCTTCAACATTAATTTCATTATTATCAATAAAAGCTATTATTCCACTGACAATTTCAGATAAATTATGCGGTGGTATGTTTGTTGCCATGCCTACTGCAATTCCAGAAGATCCATTAAGCAATAGATTAGGAACCCTGCTAGGCAGCAAAGCAGGCTCTTTCATGCTGCCATCAAAATTAGGAACAAAATCTACAGTATCCTTGTCAATATCAAAAAGAAGCTCTTCACCAATCTTAGCTAATTTTGCCTCTGTATACCTTAAACTGGCTTGTGTGGTGTAATCCGCGCTGCCAAAGTTACCGTGTCCTGCGACCAAAGGATATCTTAAACTAAAACTCTGTACCATCCTGACCAAAGAATCATAAATTGCAGCATCACCATGGGGATGATATTTGAAACAGTCACCCACAATTCTCGCAGATTTAACAAAAGGTTTGTTATTTGTTAAACCCATCTCACTCATTGAATATAAAATTCTTCTATGTACTGGCTTTAACCCATCTCTTATGTCAGGTAATGCCCTTCCAACTATGACTGACATGGAATAATCTAGATATGCTTCCTTGAGCTGATCCTCTACAATTGTTATTCTAGTTTCTTCAGTCATTTTATATGTCTAAATTCTTTGCAAATTTGGCATTAGTTATTATGAAATCCTTTCGTGGCTCTACATCATCACCCATTAATATGCTAAAAAACCTGTCAGCCTCAACTGCGTCCTCAATTTTAACCTGCTTTAGAATTCTTTTTTCAGGTGTCATTACAGTTTCTTCAAGTTCATGGCTGTCCATCTCTCCAAGGCCCTTGAATCTAAGAACAACAGTATTGTCTCCAATCTGGCATTTTCATCTCTGGCATACCTTGATATTTTGCCTTTCAATACCTTGAATAATGGCGGCTGGGCAATGAAAATATTTCCATTCTCTATCAATTGTTTAGTATACCGATAAAAAAATGTTAATAGCAAACAGGATATGTGATTTCCGTCGCTGTCGGCATCCGTAAGTATTATTATTTTATGGTATCTTAATTTATTGATGTCAAATTCATCGCCAATGCTTGTGCCCAGTGCAGTTATTATATTTACTATTTCTTGGCTCTTGAATATCTTATCCAATCTTGCCTTTTCAACATTCAATATTTTTCCTTTCAAAGGCAATATGGCCTGAAACTTTCTGTTTCTTGCAGCAACCCCTGTTCCTGCAGCACTATCTCCTTCGACCAAAAATAATTCACATTTGCTCGGGTCTCTTTCCTGGCAATCAACTAATTTTCCAGGCAATCCACCGCTGCTTAAAGCGCCCTTTCTTCTTGTTAATTCTCTTGCTTTTCTTGCAGCATCTCTTGCCCTATAAGCATTCAAACATTTTTCAATTATTATTTTAGCTACATTTGGGTGCTCTTCGAAATAAGTATTCAGGTAATCAAATGTCAAGCTATCAACAACCCCCTTTATTTCAGAATTTCCTAATTTTGTTTTTGTCTGTCCCTCAAATTGAGGCTCCTGTACTTTTAAGGAAAGTATTGCAGTCAAACCCTCTCTTATGTCATCTCCGCTCAAACTTATGTCAGTTAATTTCCCTTTCTTTACATAATTGTTTATTACTCTTGTCAATGCAGTCATGAACCCGCTTAAGTGCGTTCCGCCTTCATGTGTGTTTATATTGTTTACAAAACTAAAAACACTTTCACTATAAGCATCATTCCATTGCATTGCTATCTCAACAGTAGTCCCATTGCTTTGCTTATTCATGTATATAACATCTTTATGCAACATTTGTTTGCCTTCATTCAAGTAAGCAACAAACTCTTTTATTCCACCCTCATAGAAAAATTTCTTTTCCATGAAAGGTTCTGTTCTTTCATCGCATAAATTTATCTCAACCTTAGGATTCAAAAAAGCCA
Organism: Candidatus Woesearchaeota archaeon; assembly: GCA_018303485.1. Classification (GTDB taxonomy): domain Archaea; phylum Nanobdellota; class Nanobdellia; order SCGC-AAA011-G17; family JACPNG01; genus JAGVYC01. Next base: position 2,631 of record JAGVYC010000002.1, on the reverse strand, counting down.
TCTCCTTTAGCTTATTAGCAATAAGATTAAAGTCAAATTTTGTTTCTGTGAAAATACTATCATCAGCTAGAAATCTTACATTGGTTCCTGTGTCTTTTTCATCACAATTTCCAATGACCTTTAGGCTATATGCGGGCAAACCATAATTATATTCCTGCAGAAATATTTTGCCCTGCTGCCTTACTTCCACCTTCAACCATTTGCTTAAGGCATTGACAACACTAACACCAACTCCGTGCAGACCACCAGATACATTGTAACTGTTCTTGTCAAATTTGCCGCCTGCATGCAATATAGTTAAAGCAACCTCTACTCCTGATTTTTTTTCAGTTGGATGTATGTCTGTTGGAATGCCCCTTCCATTATCCATTACACTTACAGAATTATCATTATGCAATATAACCTTAATTTTGCTGCAAAAGCCAACAATTGCTTCATCAATGGAGTTATCAACAAGCTCTTGAATCAAATGATGCAATCCTCTAAAAGAAACATCACCAATGAACATAGGTGCTCTTAATCTAACTGCCTCCAGGCCTTTTAGTACCTTTATTGATTCTGCTGTGTAATTGGTTGCCATTTTGGTTAAAATCTAAGATTAATTACAGCCCAGTAAAACATGTTTTATTTAAAAAGCTTTCTAAGTTCAAAATGCCAAAATTTGGGCTCTATAAGGCTTGTAGTGGCAAAATAAATATATTAAAATCGAAAGGCTTTTAAAGAATAAACTTACACTGTTTTTTTCAGCAAAATTTTTAGAAAACTTTATAAAGAGTAAGCAGGATTTCTTGAAAAATAATGAGGAAAATATTCTTTGATACTAATATTTTGCTGTCAAAAGACAAAGTGGATGTATTTTCAGAGCTGGCGAGAATATGCGATTTTAATTATGAAGTTTGCGTATTGGACAAGACTATAGATGAATTAAAGGGCAAGGCCAATGGCAAGTTAGCGCTGAGCCTAATAAATGCCAAAAAGGTAAAGATAATAAAGACAAAGAAAGACAAAAATGTTGATAAACTGCTGTTGGATTTAGCTGAAAAAGATAAAATCATGATTGTTGTTACACAGGACAAAGAACTAAAGAGGTTGTTAAAAGAAAAGAATATAAACATAGTAACAACAAAACAGAAAAAATACCTGGAGTTTGTGAATTAAAAAAATGTTTTATGAAGTTGAAGTCAAGAGCCACATAAGGGTGCCGCCAACATTATTTCAAGAAGACTTGGACAAGGCAATATTGAGCACATTGAACAAGAAATTTGATGGATTCATATCAAAGGACATTGGTTTGATAATAGCTATTTCTGGGGTAAGCAAGATTGGCGAAGGGGTAATTATACCTGGTGATGGCGCTGCTTATTATGAAACAACATTCAAGCTTTATGTGTTCAAGCCGGATCTGCAGGAAGTTGTATTAGGCAAAATTACAGATATAACTGATTTTGGAGCTTTTATTAACATTGGTGTTATAGATGGCATGATACATGTAAGCCAGACAATGGACGATTTTGTAAGCTTTTCAAAGAATAATATTTTAACTGGAAAAGAAAGCAAAAGAACATTAAAGATAGGGGATGTTTGCAGGGCTAGAATAATAGCAATAAGTTACAAAGAGCCAACAAATCCAAAAATAGGACTAACAATGAGGCAGCCTTCTCTTGGAAATGTGCAGTGGTTAGAAGCTGAACTGAAGAAAAGATCAGATAATGCTAAGAAAAAATGAAGAAAGTTTGCAAGAAATGCAGGATATTTGTAAAGGAAAATGAATGCCCGATATGCAAGGGCAACCAGTTTTCTGAAAGTTGGCAGGGCAAGATTAACATAATAGATGCAAACAAGTCTGAAATAGCGAAAGAAATTGGGATTACTGTCAAAGGCGAGTATGCGATTAAGGTTAAGTAATTTTCCCCTTACAGACAATTGCCATTTCGAGGTCCTGGCAAATTTTATCTTTAGAGACATAAATCATTTGAAACATTAGCAAATAATCTTTTCCTTTGAAAGTTGCTATCAGCCCGAGTTTTTCACTTAAAGGATTTGCATTGTCTATATATTCATAAGCGTCTTTATTTGCAGATATAGCTAATTTAAATTTGCCCAATATTTGATCAGGTTTAATGCTAGAAATTTGTGCCAAATAATCAAGCCCTTTTTTGAATGCTTCGTACGCCCTTTCTTTTTCCACTAAGAATTCTATTGTTTTATGGGTCATTGTATTTTTAGGGACGCACTCTAGTTCAGGAACTTTTACTGCCGCTGCAATTGATGCAGAGCTTTTCTGTCTTGTTGTAGCAGTCGTTGCATACCAAAGAGCCACAAAGCATGCAATTATTTGTTGCTAGCTTGTTCTGGCAGACCATGCATTTGGTTCTAATTTGCATAACTTTTATAAACAGCATTTACTTAAATATTTTATGTTTGTAACCATCATGAATAAAAAGAGCCTGACGGGTTCAGAATTAGCTGTTGTACAAGATCTAACTGAAAAATTCTATGGCAGGATTAACCTTGATTATTATAAAAAGGCAAAGAACATTGAGCCAAAATTGTTTGTTGAAATCAAGAAGCATGATGCAAAGCCAAATTCTGACATGGCATGCAAGTATTCAGTACATATAAAAATTGAAG
>JAGVYC010000004.1 GCA_018303485.1 Candidatus Woesearchaeota archaeon | reverse complement strand
GACATAATATTCTTAATGGAAGAACATAAGAATTTTAAATTCAGCAATGACACATTAAAACTTTTTGACATAGTAAATAAATTCTTGAAAAGGTACTATGATTCGATTTTTAATTATAACTTACAGAAAGTTGTGCAGTTAGCAAAAGACAAAGAAGACATAGCAAAAGAATCGGGCAAGATATACAATGGAAAAAGCGAATTTGAATGCAGGGTTTTAAATTATTTATTTGAGATTGCAGCATTAGCATCTAATTTTTCTGGGCCTTCTAGCGCCTTAAACACAGATAAACTATTGATGAGCCCTAAGTAATTAGGCGTACAAAACATTTATCACAGATTCTATATTTTCATATTGCCTAGAATAAGCTTCATAGAAATCATTGAAATTTTCTTTTATTGCCCCAATGGAAAATAAACTGACATCTAAAAGGTGTTTTTTCATTCTATCATCAAATATTCTGTGCTCAGTTAAAGTTGAAGGATAAGAAAAAACTAGTTCTATTGATGCATTTAAGAAAGGCAGTTGAAGATCGTGAATCTTACAGTGTTCTGAGTATAAATTGTAAAGTCTAACATAATTATCTAATTGGTTTTTTATTAATGATTTGTTTATCAATGGGTGCAGCAATAAAAGCTTGGCCAAATCACTTGTAACAGGCCTTAAACCTTTGTTTTCGCAGTCAAATAATATCAATGTTTTGTCCTCTTTAATGCCATAATTCAAAGGGTGAGCATCTTTGTGGTATGCCAAAGGAATGCCAGTTAATGATGCTTCTATTGGGGTCTTATTTTTCATTAAAATTGATTTGATATTTGCATCATAGTTTAATTTCAATATCAAATCATCCAGTGTTACTTGCTGCATGTCTTTTTTATCCAGCCTTGAATGTATTAATGCAAGAAATCTTACTGATTCTTTAAGGGTTTCATCAAGGTTATTTGCTACGTTATCAAGTGTTATGCATCTTTCCCTTTTTATTATGTTGATATACTTATTGCTTTGAACGTCCTTAATGGGATGCCTTATTGAAGAAACAGAAAAATTTGGCTCATCTTTTATTAAATTGTTAATTAAGCTGGAACATTCTGCTTCAAATGACGCTTCTTTATATGTCTCGTATTCTTTAAAAAGAAAAATATTTTTTAAGAGCTTTTTTGATGCCACTGCATAAACTTTGCCTTTTCTTGTCTGGATTGTTCCTAACTGAAATGATTTGTTGTTTTTTATTTTATTATAAATATCCAGATAGATGTCATCAGCAGAAGATTCTTGGTTTAATGCATCAAACATTAAGGCAATTAATACATGCTGTTCAAGTGTTTTTGCACCAAAACCAGAATATTCATTCAAGAATTTTAATGAAACCTTTTCCCTGAATGTTAAATAGTTTAATGCTATTAGATTTATGAAGGTTTTATCTGATTTCCTAAAAAAATGCTGCAACCTAGATAAATCCCGCATATCTCCAACAGAGAATTTAACATTTTTGAATGGATAGAAAAATGTCAGCATGCCTTTATATGCAAGAAGCTCTTTTATTCTGAACGCTTCTGAATATTTTTCAATTGCATCTTCGAACTTGCTTTGCTTCAGTAATTCTGCTGCTGTTAAAGCTATGTCTGAATAGTTTTCTTCCATAGCCAATATTAAAAAGGAAAATTAATTAAACCTTCTCAAAAATGTAGATTTCCCTTTGGATCTTGGTTTTTCTTGAAGAATATAGTATCGGGAGCTGAATTGTTGGAAATGGATTGTATAGCTTAAAACCAGAGAATTTTGCTATTTCAACAAGATTAATGGAAACTGGAACTTGCTCTTTTGTCTTGAATTTTGGCAGGGCAATGGCTATTTTTCCACCTTTTAATATTATTCTTAACTGCTCAAACAATCCAGAATATATGCTTGCAATATTTGCCGCTATTCTCCTTGTATCCTTTAAGAAAGGGGTTTTATTAAAGCTTGGACCTAGAAATTCTGTTGCCACAGCATCTACTTTCTCAATGTAGCTTGATGATGATTGTGCAGCCTTGTTTATCAATGTAAAATCCGTTTTGAATTTATACTTGTTCTTGAGCCATGTTAGATTTTTCCTGGCAAAGAATATAGACCTTGAATCAATGTCCATGCCTATCACATTAATGTCCATCAGCAATGCTTCCTGCAGGATTGTAGCAGAACCACAGAAAGGATCAAGCAAAACATCGCGTTCTTTTGCCTGAGAGAGATTGATTAATATTTTTGCAATCCTGATTGAAGTAATGCCTTCCCTTTGGAGATATGGCCTTTCATCCCTTTTTTCATACTCCTTAGGATTGAAAACAGCTATTGTTAATGCAATGATGTCTTTAAACAAAATAAGTTCGAAACCTTGTTTAAAAAAATTTTGATTGAAAAAATCAGATGGTGATACGCCAATACCTTCATCAGGTGTTTTGAAAAATGCCTTTATCTTTTCTTTTTTGAATATTTTTTTTAATTCAGACATTATTTTTTCTTTGTTCTTGCTTTCAAACTCTGTTATTGAATATTTTATCTTGTCAAAATTCGGGATTTTTATGTCACTTATTGAATTTATGACTCTAGCAATTTTAACTGTGCCGCCAAGTTTATTTATAAGACTGTTAAAATCAAGTTCTGGTAATGAAATTAAGGCAAGATTCTTGTTGAAAAATTTTATTTTATATTCTATCCTTCTTGATATGAAGTAAGATACCAGCTCCAGCAGGCTTAGCTGGAAGTCCCTTCCCAATATAAAGATATAGTCGTTCATTTTCTGGAAATAATACGGTTTCTATGTTTTATTTTCGTTATTTCATTAAGCACATTTTTAAACAATATTTAAATATTGTAAGGAATGAGTAAAATTGGTTTAATAATCTTGCTGTTCGTGTTTGCATTGTTAAGCGGCTGGAATTCAGAACTGCATAAAGGGGCTGTTGATGCTGTTTATTACTCCATGCCTTATGAAGTCAGGAAAGAGCTAAATTTAAGCTACATGGAATATGGAAGTGTAGCTCCTGATAAAAAATTCAAAGATTTTACAAATCATAAATATCCTTATTCTTATGAAAAATCTAAGAAATGGCTAGAATATGCAAAAACTGCTTATGGTAAAAAAGAGTTCAACAATGCGAGCTATTCTTTCGGGGTTGCAAGCCATTATATCTTAGATAGTTATAGTGCACCCCATTATGTTGTTCATGAAAATTATAAGATGCATGAAACATTTGAAAATTCTTCATTTGAATTTAATCTTGAATGCAAGGACTATGGTTTAACATTAGATTATTTGAACTACAAAGACAATGGGGGAAAAGACTGGGCAGATTGGGTGGAAACAAAAAACAGCAACATACAAAAGGAAGCGCTTGAAAAGGGCATGAAAATGGTTTATAGCCAGGGATTAAGGGCTTTTAATTTTAACTGCTATGAAAAAAGAACTGCATTGGAAGATTATGATTTTATCGGCGAGAATTTAACAACTGCGCTGGTGTTTATCTTCGTACTAATAATAATACTTAGATTTTTTTGAAAGTCAGCATGCCATTTATATTTTTTTTAATGTATTCTTCAGCTGATTTTGACAGGCTGCCTGTTGTAAGAAAAAGTACAGGCATTTTATGCTGCTGGCCCTTGTGATAAGCAAGAATTAAATCTTCGTCGTTAATTTTCTTCTTGTCTTTGAAGTAAGCAAAATACTGGAGATTGCCTATTTGGGATGACAAATAAACTATGAATGCTGTTTCCTTGTTTCTCTTGATTTGTTCTGTTGATATTATTGCTATGTTATTTTTTCTGAAATATGATAAAACATCTTCATTTACTGCTGCTGGTTTTTGCTGTTTTTGCTGTTTTTCCTTCTGCACTGCTTGCTTCCCCTCTTTTACTAGTAATTCTTTAGCAGGCTTTAATGTTTCTTGATAATCTTCTTTTTCCTGTGTTTTTTTAGCTGTTTCTTCAGAAGCTTGTTTTATGCCCAATATTTCTTCTATCATTTTTTTGGCAATGTCATCTGGGGTTAAATACCATTTCCAGAACAGTGTTTCTTGATTATTTTGCTTTACTGCTATTGGAACTGCAAAGTCTTTTAGCTCGCGCAAAGCGACTCTCTGATATGGTTCAAGGCCTTTATCCATTAAAACTATTTTTTGTTTTAACAAGTCATATGCTTTTTTTGGCATGTCTCCGAGATGTTCTCTAAGAGTTTGTAATTTATATTCCTGGCCTTTTATGTAATACAATGAACTGCCGCCAACTTTTGCATTTGACATGAATACCTGGCCGTTTGAAACGAGCTCAGAAAGAACTGCTGAGGAAAACAATATGTTTGAGTTTATTGATTTAGATACATTAACAGGAAGAATGGGTCCGTTAATTCTTACGTATTCTAAAACTTTTGGTCGCAGGTCTTGCATATCTAAACTAAGATAAATGTATTATAAAAGGTTTATGCTGTTATCATGGCCTTATCCATGAAAGCTCCCAGTAAGTAACATCTCCTTCTTCATCAAGGCATCCAATCAGAAGATGCTTTTTTGTTGAATGCGCAACCCTGTTTTTAGCAGAGAATTCATACCAGCTAAAGGCCTCTGATTCATGAACCGGATATAGAATCCATTTTGCATGATCTTCACCAGGCTTAATGCCGCGATCATAAACCCTGAAATCAGCGCCAAATTTCAATGCTGTTTTTACAATATACCCTCTAGATCTCATATCTTGGTAAACGCAATACCTTATCCAAAATTTTGGCTCTATCTCATTTGCCAGCTTGATGAATTTTTCAGTTGTTATTGTCTTGTTTTTATTATCCAGAATTATTATCTTTCCTTTTTCAAGCAGATAAAGCGCTTCAACTAATGAATACTGAATTTTATCTTCATAAGGCTCACCGAATCTTGACTGATCATATAAGTTCCTTGAATTGTCATCAGTTTCAGCCAAAACTCTTTCATGAGCAAAATAGGATTTTGTTGCTTGTATTTGCTCTTTCTCTTCTATGACTTCCTGCTGTTTTTTTTTCTTTGACATCAGAAGAACAAAGCATAAACTATTTAAAAACCTTGTTGTTAAACAATACCATGGAAGTAGTTTTTCTTGGAACTGGGTCAATGGTGCCAACTGTACAAAGGAATGCAACAAGCATTCTAATTAGCTACAAAAATGAAAACTTAATGGTAGACTGCGGAGAAGGAACGCAAAAACAATTAAGATATGCAAATATATCACCTGCAAAGATAACAAGAATACTTATAACTCATTGGCATGGCGACCACGTATTTGGGCTGCCAGGATTATTGACAAGCATTGCTAAATTTGCTCCTGAGAAAAAGATTGAGGTATATGGGCCAATAGGAAGCAGCAAGTATCTTAACATATTGCTATCAAGCTATGTGCCATTTGAAAAAGCAAATCTAAAATTGCATGAAATAATAAATAATGGAGTATTCTTTGAAAATGAAGATTTTATTTTAAAGGCATTTAGATTAGAGCATACAACAACATGTTTAGGGTATGTGTTAATTGAAAAGGACAGGAGAAATGTTGATGTTAATTATGTAAAAAAGTTTGGATTAAAACAGCATCCGATATTAAGGGATTTGCAGCAAGGCAGAGATATAATGTGGAACGGCAAAAAAATACTTGCAAAGAACGCAACAAAAATAAAAAAAGGAAAAACAATTAGCATTGTTCTTGACAGCAAAGCATGCAGGAACATCATAACCAATGTAAAAAATTCTGATTTATTAATATGCGAGGCGACATTAGGGGATGAATTTGAGGAAAAGGCTGATGTGTACAAGCATTTGACAGCAAGCCAGTCAGCAAAGATAGCAAAAGATTCAAGTGTAAAAAAATTGATTTTAACCCATTTCAGCCAGAGGTACAAGAATGTTGATAATTTGGTTAAAGATGCAAGAAAGATATTCAAAAACACCCTTGCTGCAGAAGACTTAATGAAAGTTCTTGTTTGAATTGTAGATGTTAAAAATAAACAAATCTTTCCATGCAGTTAAAATCAAGCCGTAAATTATCCTTGCTATCAGGGCCATTGCTGACAAGGCTTTGATGTTAGATAAATCAGCAAAATTAAGGATTATAGATGGTATAACAACAAGAATTATCAATAATACTGCTGTTATTGCTGTTTTTTTATGCGAAAAGAAATAAACAAATGATTTTTTTACAGCATTAAATGGTGTTGTTTCCATGATAAATAATATTGCGTAGCTGAATAACAAACCAAGACCAAGCAAGATTATTGCTATTAATGTGAGCAGTATCAAGATTATAACCATGATCTGTTCGTTAACTAATGATAGCACGAGGCTTATAACAATAATTACCAATGCAACCAGGGCAATTAAAAAAAACTGCAGGATTTTTATCAAAAGAACATCTTTTAGTTTTGTTTGGCCATAACTGAATGCATTGCTAATTGACATTGGTCTTTTCTGGATTATTGCTTTTGTAAGACCAAGACGCATGGCTATAAATCCCGAGTTTGTGATTAATGCAAATATTATAAAGGCTGCAAATGATGCCAAAAGTTTTGCAGGATTGGCATAGAAGATATCAAGAAGCTGGGCTGATGTCAAGTTTTGACCCTGCATGATTATGCTAAAGAGACCATTAATGTAAAAAAATATCAACAATAGAAGAATTATTATGATATTCTGGATTACTATGGGAACAAACAGATTTATACTTAAATCCTTCCAGCTCTTTTTGAATGATTCAAAACACATTGAACATAAACTGGAAAAGGTTGTTTAAATAATTTACTATTTTTTATTTAATTTTTCTATAACTAATAATCCAATATAACCACATTTCTTGCACTCGTACATATTAAAGAAACCCGGGAGATAAGGATGAATATCTGCACTTTTACATTTTGGACAGTATTTCATAATTAACTTATGATTTTTATTTATTTAAGCCTTTTTAATGTGTAATAAATTTATAACTCTCATTCTAATCTTTGTATCTCAAAAAGAGCTAATTTGGCATATGCTCTGCTCGGCATCTTTCTGCTTCTCTGCGATAATATTCACCTTGTTTATCATCAAAAGCACAAGCTTCGCGCTTATATAATGCTAGGACATTACAACATATCTTCCAACAGAACAAAGATAAAGCTTTTCTGAAAGACCAATAAGGTTACTATAATTCATGTGTTCTTTTGTTATGCCAACATGTTTGTCTTCAGTACAAAACCTGCAATAATTACATTCCATTTCTAGTTTGTTCATTTTATATCTCCCCTTATCTTTTGTTTTATTCCTTCTTCTTGATCTGGTCTTTTAAATTAAGCTTCTTTAGCAATTCTTTGTACCTATTTCTTATTGTTACTTCTGTTACACCAGCTACATCAGCAACTTCTCTCTGAGTTTTCTTTTCATTGTTGATTAAAGCTGCCACATATAATGATGCTGCTGCTATTCCTGTAGGACCACGACCAGATGTTAACTCTGAGTTCTGGGCTTTTTCTAGAATCCCAACTGCCTTGCTTTGTGTATCTGCTGTTAATTTTAATGCAGATGCAAACCTTGGAATATAATCTATTGGATTGCTTGGTAGTATTCTAACTCCAAGTTCTCTGGTAACAAACCTGTAAGTTCTGCCTATTTCTTTTTTGTCAATTCCAGATGCTTCTGACAATTCATCCAATGTTCTTGGAACCTCATGACGCCTGCAAGCAGCATATAACGCACCTGCAACAACAGATTCCATGGATCTACCCCTTACTAAGCCCCTTTGAACTGCCATTGTATAAATCCTTGCTGCTTCCTCTTCAACTGATTTTGGAAGTTTTAAAAATGATGCTACTCTCCTTAATTCTGCCAATGCTAATTTTAAGTTTCTTTCAATGGCTGTTGAAACTCTATATTGCCACTTTCTTAGCCTAAAGAACTTGTTCCTGCCCTTTGATTCAAGCTTGTAGATGTCTCCTTTCTGGCCAATGTCTGTTCCTAAGCCCCTGTCAAATTTAGTATAGCTCATAGGAGCGCCTGTTCTACGCATCTTGTCGGCTTGTTCATGGTCAAATTCCCTCCATTCCTGGCCAAAATCGACCATTTTTTCTTCTATAACAAGACCGCAGTCTTTGCAAATCACTTCTCCTTTGCTTTTATTAAGAATTAAATTGATACCACCGCATTCTGGACATTTCTTAATATAAACCCCCATGATAACCCCCTGCAAAAGTTTATTACTTCTAAATGGAAGCACAAAATCTTTAAATATTGACGTTATAACTTATATATAAAGCTTACTATTATTTTGTTTACTTCTTTTTAGTGGTTACTTAAAACTGGCTATTAAAAGCATTTTATTACATTTTGAGTTAATGTCCCTTAGCTTGCTATGGTAGTGGAGCTAGTGGAGCTTTACCAGATAACTAGATAAGAACTGCGTTAACTGTGTTTTCTTGGCCTGGCCTGTTTGTTATTTTGGCTTTGCCCTTGTCTGTTTCTATTATTGTTCCTTTTGTCATTATGTTTCTTCTTACGTAATGCCTATTGGATGGGTTTTCAAGTATTGTTTTTATTGCTGCCTTAGAATGTGCTTTTGTTTTTGGGTCATAAACATTGACTGCACCTATTTTCAATAATTTAAACTTCTCATGGTTACTGCGCGATCTAAGAGAAATTGATTTTTTTTGGCCGATAGTTGTTAATGTTGGCTGCCTGGCTATTTCATATTTGCGCTTATGCCTATATGCAATATACCTACTGCCTGTTGCTTTTCTTCTTGGCCTTGTATGAGTTAATGCCATAAGAGATATTCTATTAATATGGGTTTATAAAGTTTTTTAGTTAAGTTTATAAAGTATATTAATGAGATAAAGATTATGGAAACTGACAGACCATTGGATGCGTTAAACAATGCAAGAAATAAGAGGGTAATTTTAGAGCTGAAAAATCAGAAGCAGTTCATTGGAAAGCTAAAGGCATTTGATATACACATTAATGCTGTTCTTGATGATGCAGAAGAGTATGTTGACGGTCAATTAAGAAAGAAAATGGGTACTGTATTTGTAAGAGGCGACACTATTATTTATATTGCTGTGGCTGATTAATATGGTCAAAGGCACTCATTCTATGGGTAAGAAGGCTGGCAAGAGCAAGTATGTTATAAGATGCAGAAGATGCGGAAAAAGAAGCTACCATGCAAAGAAAAAGAAATGTGCTTCGTGCGGTTTTGGCAGGAGCAAGAAACTAAGACATTACAGCTGGCAAAAGAAAAAAAGCTTTCCTAAAGTTATAAAAAGATAATGGAACACTATTTTTCTGAAAAACAGAATAGCAAATTGGATTTAAAAAAAATAAATGTTAAGTCTAAAAATTTAGATTTTAATGTTTTTTCTGCCAAGGGTGTTTTTTCTAAAAACAGATTGGATAAAGGAACTAAACTGCTAATTGAAAATGCAATTGTTAGAGGCAAAGTTCTTGATTTGGGGTGTGGAATTGGAATCGTTGGAATATGCATCAAGAAGCTAAATCAAAAATTAGATGTTACAATGAGCGATGTTAATGAAAGGGCTCTAGAAATTGCCAAGATGAATTCCAAGAATTTGGATGTTAAAATTGTCAAGTCAGATGTTTTTAATAATTTAGATGAAGAATTTGATGTTATTCTCTTGAATCCGCCACAGGCAGCTGGAAAAGAAACATGCTTTAGAATGATCAGAGAAAGTTTTGAGCATCTGAAAAAAAATGGATTTTTTGAATTGGTTGCAAGGCATAATAAAGGCGGAAAAACCTACATGAATTACATGAAAGAAATTTTTGGCAATGTGAAAGACATTGTAAAGGAATCTGGCTACAGGGTTTATTTGGCGAAGAAACTTATTTAAACTGATTTTCTTAAGATTACCTTGTGCGGAGGTGCCGGAGCGGCCAAACGGGCTAGAGACTTAACAATCAGCCAAGCTTAGGCTACTCTTGTATGAGAAACCTAGTGGCTTAGTGCCTACGCAGGTTCAAATCCTGTCCTCCGCAATATTTAAATACCAAATATGGCTTAGGAAAGAACATGGGATTATTTAATTATGGAAGAGGTATACTAAAAAGTATTTTTCCATCAAAATATGAGGGTTCTATAAAAACTTATGACCAGCTTAAAGGCCGGTTGGAAAAAGACATATACAACCTTCAAAAATTAACAGTAAACAAAACTGTTGATATTAATTCTTATAGAAGACAGCAAAATACAGCAATGACGCATTATGGTGATTTGATAGATACTGTTGAACAGCTGAAGGATAGGTATGCAAAAGAAAAATATAGTGAAAAGAAAGAAAAAATAGAGAAGGATCTCAAATATATGGTTACTTCTTTAAATAAACTTCATGGTTCATACAGCAAATTTTTGGATGATGCAAAAAAGAGGGGTGTTAAACTAGGAATCAGTGAACTAAGGGCTGAAGAAAAAGAGATAGCTAAAGAGAGTGCTGATTTAGAAGGCATGATTGGAAAAACAGCTGCTGTTTTCTTATTGGTTGCAGCAAGCGGAAGCTTTGGTTATGCTTTAACAAAGGCTTTATTTGGAAACATGCTGGATGTAACCGGGGGTGCTGTTGGTGTTGTATTGAATAATAATCCTTCCTTGTTTTTGAGCACTCTTGCCTTGATAATTGTAATATTCCTTGTTTCACCTTCTGATATTAGTAGAACTTAGTAGAACTATTGATAGGAAGAAAAAGAGGTAATTATTCTATTATGGAAATCTTTGCCATATCACTATATTTATTTTTTACATCACTGTCTTTTTTTTGTGAAGAAATAATAAAGTACAGTTCTATATTTTTAGTTAAATCTGAATTTATCATTTTTATATTAATTGGATATTCCCTTTTAACAGTGCACGTACCTTTATTAAACTGAACATTTTCTATTTTTCCTATAAGATCATTTGGGGTACTAAATGAATCATATTCTTTTACCTCAATTGAAATTTTGCAATTAGATATATTTTTTCACCTATTGGAATATCATAATAATCATCGTTTCCAATTTTTTTTAAACCCTGCCAATCTTGAGCTATATAAGCTTCTTCAAAGATAGATACTATTTCTTTTGATGCTTGTGATGATTCACAAATATTCTTTGAATTCCATTTACAATCTAAACCGCAATTATTTTCTGTGCATATCTCTTTATTATCGAATTCACCACAAAGTTTTTCAGATGTTTCTTCTGGGCAGTCCAAGCAAGTATAAGATAATCTCCCGCGTATTTCTAGATAGCATGAACCTAAGCCTTGACATTCATCAAAATCACAACTATTAAATATACCTTTACCACAAATAGAGCAATCTGAAAGTCTTGCTTCTTTCTTAGTTGTTTTTTCTGGTTCTTTAGCAAGTTCTTTGCCGGTTTCTTTCGATGTTTCTTCAGCAGTATCTTCTTTTGCTTTAGCACCATTTTCTTTTTTCTCCTTGGTTTCTTTCGATGTTTCTTCGGCAGCACCTTCTTCTACTTTATTACCATTTTCTTCTGATTTTACAGTAACCCTAGCCCATTTTTCATATGTTTCACCAATGCTAAACTGAGCTTCTGCTCTTAAATCAGTTTCATCTGCTTCTCGAACAATCTTTTGATAGATGCTTATTGCGTTCCTGCAATTCTCTGAATCTTCTTTA
>JAGVYC010000021.1 GCA_018303485.1 Candidatus Woesearchaeota archaeon | reverse complement strand
ATAAAACTTAAGTAATAATGGCAGGGTCAAGCCCCTTTTTTGCCCCAGAAAGTGTTTTAAAATATCACAACACCAATTGCCTCTTGGTCTGCATTGCCTGCTGGATCTGTTGCCTTAATAATCAGGTTATGATTGCCAAGAGTATAAGATTTTTTTTGTAAATAACTAACACAATTGCTGCATAATCTTGAAAACTTCCCGCCATTATCACTTATTTCTAATGTTACAGGCTCAGATACCTGTATATTATATATTATCGAATTATCATATAAGCCGTTATTTATTGGATTATTAACTGTTAATTCTGGAGCCACTGTATCAATGTTTAAAGTGTAGACCTTTGAATTTATTGTTCTTACATAATCGCTAACTGCAAATGAATACATTATTGGCTGACCATTATAAGGGCTTAAATCAATATCACTAAATTCACATGTAACATATTTGCCGCTAGGGCAGTCTGTTTTTGTTACAATGTTTTCATTTCCCAATGGGCCATAAGACAATGAAACTTCTTTAGCATAAGATTCTGTGTATATAACTGAGAATAAACCATTGCTTACATCATCATTGTTATCTGGCTCGATTTTTTTTATTTTTGGCTTTGTTGTATCCTTCATTATATGAACATAACGATCATGATTTCCATTAGCATCTATTTTTCTGATTAGCAGATCGTAAATGCCGTCTCTTATTGATGTTACATTTTTTGTATAGGTCTTGCAATTGCTGCATAGCCTGTTGAATCTAATGCCATCTGTTGAGTAATAGAAACTAGATAGGTCTGATGTGCTCAAATCAAATGGTATGTTTTTTGTTCCGTATATTGCGTTATCTACTGGATAGTTTATTATGAAAGGCAGCAATGCTTTTGAATTATCAACTATTATTTGGCTAACTGCTGAATTTACAGTTGATGATGCATCGCTTACTGAAAAATAATAATCTAATTCTGTTCCCTCTGCAAATTCATTTAGGTTTACTAAAGTCTCACAGGATTTGGACAATCCACTTGGGCAGCCGCCTAATGCAACCTGCCTGTAAGAAGATTCTGATGAACTTTTGTAATTCAACATTACTGAAACAACATTGTTTTCATCATAATCTACTGAAAATTCATTGAAAGTATTATTAACATAAGAGCCATCAGCTGGTTTTGTTGATTTTATTACTGGCGGCAATGAATCAACTGTAAAATAAACTGTTTTGTTTGCCTTGTTGTTATTTTGATCTGTTGCTTCTATGAATAATTTATGCTGGCCTTGTGCTATATTTGATTTTAAGTATTGGGCAGAAGTACAGCCAGTGCACATTGTTCTTATATCTTCATTGTCTATTTTTCTCTTTATTGTTGATTTTTCATTGGTTTGAACATTAATCAGGATATCATCAACAGAATATGCCATTGCAAGCGGTGATAAAATTGTTATTTCTGGCGGCTGGAAATCATTTGGATTGCCACTGCCACACATGCATATTGGCCTTGCTTCTGAACCTAAACAATCCTGGAACACATTAGGGCTAACACATAATATACAGCAATCAGAACCGCAAATTTCACCAATCCTTCTACCGTATGCATCCCCTTGGGAAGCCTCGCCTTGTGAAGTACATTCCCAATAATCATCCCTAAAATATGCTGATACTGACAAAATTGATGCTAATAATGCAGTTAAAATGAACAATGTTATTATGAAGTGTTTTAATTTCATGTAATAGTCTCCTATTGTTTTATTTTATAGAATCACCTATTTTTTTATTCTTTTTATGAGTTCATAAGATATATAAACATTATTAACAAATGATGTATAGCTTATATCATAACAAATTAACATTTTTTAAGTTTGTTTTATTTTAGTGACATTTAAAAAAAGAAAAAAATTGGGGTTTTCCCCCTTGTTTTCTTATATGGCTTCTCCCCAGAACCAGATAGAGCCTTCTGAGAAGGAACCACTGCATGGTTCAGGTATCAAAACCCTAAATGTTACTGAAAGGTCAGAGCCAACGTCAAGCACATTGCCTGCAAAGTATTCAACACCACCATAAGTTATGATGTCTGCTGCATCTGTGCTGGTTATTATTGGGTCTCTATTGTCATCATCGCTTGTTGCGTATGCTATGCCTAGATAACCTTCATCGTCTCTTCTATCAGCGTCATTTGCTGATGAGTAAGCGCCATTTGTCGCAAAATAGCACAATGGGTCTACTCCTGTAAAGCCATCTATTCCTTCTATACCTAAATCATCTGCATCACCAACATCTGCAGCATCTTGGTAAGCTGCATCTGATGGGGAATCGCAGTCACTTTGATCTCCACTTGTATAACGGCCAGCAAGAGTTGGATCTGCAGCTATGTCAACGCCTTCATTTTCATATGATGGAGCTGTTCCGCCATTGTTTAGCTTCAATCTGTTTGTTACTGGGCATTTGGCACCAGATGATGTTGGGTCGTAGAAATCTTCGCCAGATATTTGCATATCCAACAAGACGCCAGAGCCAACATCTGCATCATTGGTTACTGATACAGTGCCTGAATAAGCCATTGTTCCTGGCGAGGCTGAACCAAAGTCCATTGTCCCATCAATTACCAATGCTACAACTGGATTGAAGAACCAGAATTCATTTTCATCAAATACATCGGTATTAAAATCAGCATCTGTAACTTGGGCCATCACCCACCATTCATCATACATTGATGGTATAACTGTCAATATACATTGATAAACTGCCATTGTATCTGAATCAAATGCTGTCAATAATGTTCCGTCAACCATGGCATTAAATAGCGTTATGTCATCACCATCAACCCATGTTGTATTTTCATCACACGTAACTTCCTGGTTATCGCCGATGCCTTGGCTGCTTCCTGTATAAACAGAAACATCACTTATAGTTTCAACACCATTTTCGTCCATTGCCAGAACTTGCCATTCAATTTGCTCTCCTTCAAAGGCATAGTTGTTTACCCTTTGAATGGCTTCGCCGCTGCCCCCAGCACCGCTCCTAAGCATTATCCTTGAATCAGGATTCATCCAGATATAAGGGCTTATAGCGCTTGGGTCTACTGTAAGGTTTATTCCTATACCAGAACCTGGTGTGTCTGCTGCAACAAACGGCACCATAATCATGGCTAATATAGCCGCAAGCATAATACAAACTATTTTTCTCATATTTTACCACCTCTTTTTTTATTGTTTTTATAAAGAATATTAGTGAAAATATTAGTGAATAAAGTAATTTTTATTTTATAATATGTATTTTTAATCTGCACCACCTTTTATTTATATTATAGATGATAAGACCTTATTTAAATATTATTGGAAAATAACATATATGTTTAACCATAGAAAACAATGCTTTTTTTATTAACTTTAATTTAGGAGTAAATCTTTTACCTCAAAAGAGGCTGATTTTATGGATATTAGGCTGTTATTGAAGGTTATTGTTACATTTTCAAGCTTGGTTTCTTGTATGGTTGGTTTTTGGCCTATTCTTCTTTTATGAAAGAAACCTCTTGAATCTGGAACTGGATCTATAACAAAAATGCCGTTGTTTGTTATCTTGTAATTTATTCTTGCATAGCCAGTCATCTCATAGGCATAATAATTTACAGCTGGTTTTCTCAAGTCCATTCTAAGAACTACTTTATCATTATCCTGATTTTGGGATTTTACTAAGAGAAAAACCCTTCCTTGACTATCGCGAACATCAGCTTTTAGAACAGAGCTTGTTCTTTCTTGAATGAAATTTGCTAGATTATTAAGATGGATTAACCTGCCGCTATTGGCTGAAATCTTTTCTGCATAAGAAATGGTTGCTACTATTAAGATTAACGAGATCATTAACAAAAATATTGTACCTATTTTTAATATCCCTTTTTTCATTATTCCTCCTTTTGACCACTCTTATCTTTACCACCCCTAGATTTTTTATTTTTTGTTTTTTAAATTTATGATTTGATGAACATGAATTCTTTGTTTTTGAATTCTTTCTGTTTTAATTAATTAAAAAAAAGAAAAAAATTGGGGTTTCCCCCTTGTTTTCTTATATGGCTTCTCCCCAGAAGAATAGCTGGCCGTCTGAGAATCCACCATTACATGGCTCTGGCAATAACAACCTGAATGTAACAGATATGTCAGCACCAGGTGTCAATACGTTACCTGCGAAGTAACTCTTTGTACCTAATGTTACTCTATCTGTATCAACTGTGCTTGAGATTATCGGGTCCCTGTTGTCATCATCGCTTGTTGCGTATGATATGCCAACATAACCTTCAATGTCTCTTCTGGTTACATCATTTGCAGTGCTATAGGCACCGTTGGTTGCGAAGTAACATAGGTTATCTACACCATCATCACCATCTATACCTTCTTCACCAAGGTCGTCATTTGAACCACCATCTGAATCGCATACACTCTGGTCTGCCCTACTATCTACACCACCATTATCGACATCATCGTATGTTTCTGCAGGATCTGTAGTTCCTTCGTTGTCATATATAGGTGCTGAACCGCCATTGTTTAGCTTCAATCTGTTTGTTACTGGGCATTTTGCACCGCTTGAACTTGGGTCATAAAAGTCTGTACCTGATATTTGCATATCTAGCAAGACTCCTGAACCATCGTCAGCGTCATTTGTTACTGTCAATGTGTCTGAATAAGCCATTGAACCAGGCAATACTTGGCCAAAGTCTATGTCTCCATCAATTGCCAATGCAATTATTGGATTGAAGAACCAGAATTCATTCTCATCAAATGTGTTTTGGTTTCCATCAAGATCTTCGACTTCAGCTACTACCCAATATTCACCGTACATTGAATTTGGTGTTTCAACAGTTAATGTACATGTGTAGATAGCCATTGTATCTGCATCCAATTCTGTCAATATTTCTTCGCCTATTCTTGCATTGAAGTTTGTTATGTCTTGTAGGTCACTGAAGCTTCCAATATCACAGTTTGCTTCTATGTCATTGCCAACTCCTTGCACTGTGCCGACTGTTACATAGACATCGCTTATTTTTTCAATGCCATTCTTGTCCATTACCAGGACATCCCATACTATTTGCTCTCCTTCAAAAGCATAGTTGTTTACTCTTTCAACTGCTTCCCCACTGCCATCTGCTGGATTTCTATAGAATATCCTAGAATCAGGATCCATCCAGATTAATGGTACGAAGTCAACAGGGTCTATGTTGATACCTATGCCTGTACCAACACCAGGTGTGTCTGCTGCAACAAATGGTAGCAAGCTTAGAACTAGCATTGCTGCAATCAGAACACTCAATGTTTTTTTCATTTTTTACTCCTCCCTAATTTATTTATATTATATCCACCACTTTTTTCAAATCCCTATGTAAATTCAGAGATTTGCAAATCCCTTGCGAATTTGCTGCGCGTCTTATTGTAGTAAAGACTATGAATAAAGAATTCATTTTGTTTAATGATATTTTTTCCATTCAAACACTCCTTTATTTTTTGTAATTCTTGTTAGTTCTGATTTGGATTTTATATAAACATTATTACTAAAAGATGTATACATTTTATCACAGAAAACTAGGGATAAATTTTTTTGTTCAAGATTAGTGTAAACAAGCTAAGGTTATAATAGAAAACAGGCATTAGACGTCTTATTGATGCATTATTTATGGTTTTTTTAACTTTTAAATCATAGTTTTCATGAAGGTAGTTTATTTAAAGATTTATTTTTCACTATTGTAGGGTATATGTTTTTTTAAAAATTTTTCTCAGCTAAAAAATCATTAAAAAAGGTTCATTATAAAATAGCAAATACTATTTTTAAAAAAAAAGCTAATGAAAAAATCTTAATATATTCTACAGAATATGTTTTACAACATTATGTTTTGAAAAAGACAAAACTATTTAAAGAAAGCATTCATCACTTATGTTTAATGGCAAGAAAACAATGCAACAACTGCAGGTCTTTTCATGAGGATGATGAAACATGCCCTTACTGCCAGGGTTTAAGGCAAGAGTCTTTGGACATTTTTCTTAATAAAACACCTAAATTTTACTGAATATGCAAGAGTGAACTACTCATAACCTAACACCCCTGGTGTCGAGTATATAGACTTCTTGGCATCTGAGGTTAAAGATTTTAACAGTAGATCGCAAAGTAAATAAAAGCTTTCCCTTCTAAAATGGATATGGATTATCTAATTGAAATTGAGGTAGAACATGATTCCGGGAAAAGTCCCAGGTACAAGAATTGGCAAAAAAAGGCGTTTTTAAATTAACAAGGATGAAAATGTATATTAATAAAAAAAATGATTTCTATTAAAAAATTAAACCATCTAATTAGTTAATTCTTGCTAAAATACTTTATGCTAGTCTTAGCGATTAAATAACCAAGCAAAGCACCAAATATGACATCGCTTAGATAATGGAATCCAACATAAATTCTTGACAAAACTATGATAATTGCTAGAGCAAACCAATATGGCTTATATTTATTGTCGATGAAAGGAATCATTAAAAATAAAACAACAGCATGCCCGCTTGGAAAAGAAGCATTCCATGAGCTAAAAGCATAGCTTATATCTGGCAATTTTTCTAAAGCTAATGCAATAAATGGCCTTGGCCTAGCTATTAAATATTTCAATGCATTTACTATTACAAGATAAGACAGCAAAGATACTATATAAGGCTTCAAGAGTTTTCTTTTTTTGAATATAATGTAGATTAACAGTATAGCCAAGATTATTTCTGCTGATATGTAGTTTACAATAAATGTAAAAAATTGATTTAGGATTAAAATCCTGTTGCTTGCTATAAAAGATGCAATCTGCTTGTCTATCAAAAGAGAAAAAATAACAAGTATGATTAATGTTGTCTCAAATATGTTCTTCATAAGATTTAATCCTTGCTTTGATTTAAATAATTATCTAAGCTTACAGAAATAAATTTAAATAGTATTTGTATGCAAATATTATATATGGAATACAAAAAGAAATTAATTGCAAGAATAGCCATAGCATTAGCTATTGTTTTGCTGCCAATAGACATATTTTACATTTTATTGCTAAAACCAACATTATATGTTTCAAGTATTTTTTTAAGCTCGTACAAACCAATAATAACCAATGATGCTATTATAATAAATAATATTGTTTTAAAGTTTATATCAGCATGCATTGCTACATTGGCCTATGTACTTCTTTTATTGCTGATACTGCTTACTAAAGATTTGGGTTTTAAGAATGGTGTTAAATTATTTTTAACAGGCTCGATAATAATATTCATAGCGAACATAATCAGGGTTGATTTTTTGATTTATGCTTATTTTGAATATGGGAGCAATTTGTTCAGTAAACTTCATTTGTTCATATGGCAGTTTTTATCCGGAATATTTGTCGCATTTGTGTGGGTTTTTTTAAGCTATATCTACAAAATAAGAAATATACCTGTTTATGATGACATAAAAGAACTTTACAATAGAAGCAGAAAAAATTAATTGGATTCATCGGCCTGCAGAATTATCAAGTCTTCTGTTGTTAATCTCTTTTCTTTTTTAAGCTTTTCTTTAACCAATTTTACTTTTTCAGAAATGGCTTTTTTTTGCTGGTCCTTTTCAATGTTTCTTTTTTGCAAATTATCAGAGCTTATTGATGCATTAATTGATGAGATCTCATTAGATTTTTCTTTATACTTGCTGAATAAGTTATTGCATTCTGATTTGCATTTCTTGAATTCCTCAAATTCTTTTTCCTGCTCTTGTTTCAACAGGCTTATTTTCTTAGAAAGTTCCATGAATTCAGACCCTTGGCCTTTTGACTGCTTTATTGTTTCATCAAGCTTTTTGTGGAAATCATCAGCAATTTTCTTTGAAGAATCTATTTCATTTGAAATATTTCTTGATTCATCACTTAACTTTACAAGACCTAGATTATCATTGTATAATTTTTTTAATTTTTTAATTTTTTCAGTAATTTTTTGCTCTTTATCATATTTATAAGCGTTAATCTCTATGCTCTTTTCCAAATCATCAATCTGCTCTTTAATTCCCCTTACATTAACAAGACTGCCTTTTAACATTGAAACTTTTTTAGTATTAAGGTCTTTTATTTTAGAAATCAGCTCTTTTACCTTTTTGTTGTAAGAATCCCTTTGCTGCTTCAGCTGATTTATTGTATTTGAAACGCTGTCGTTTTGACCCTTGACATTTCTTATTTTAAAAATTAATGTGCTTATCTCTTTTTTCAATGATTCCTTCTTTTGAAAATGCATTTCTCGCTGTTCTTTTGCCTTTTCAAACTCCTGTTTTATATTTTTGCATTCTTCCTTTAGAAGTTTAATTTTTTCTATAGACTTTAATTTTTCTTCTTCACTAAGCATGATAAAAATACAAGAGCAAGGTTTAAAAATATTACTCTTATCATAAATATATGGTAAAATACTATGCTTTTGTTGTGGAAGACAAGTGTGGTTACTTCATTGCTTATGGTGAAGGTGATAGCTCTAAAAGGCGCAAGGTTTTAGAAGAGGAAGGAAGCCATATTTTGAGCATATTAAAAGACAATGATAATAAATTCTTAAAACACAAAGCAGAGAGCTTTCTAAGGGATGTTGTTGCTGGAGGCAGCGAGAGATTAGAAAATAAAATTACATAGAAACCATATTACATCAAAAGGTTAGCAGCAATTTACAAGAAAAAAACAGTTATCGGAATCAACCGAATAAACTGCTCAATCCGACTGCTGCATCTTCTGGCTTCTTTTCGTTTTTCTTCTCTTCCTTAGCTTCTGTTTTTGCTGCTGCTTGTGGTGCTGCTGCTACAGGCATTGAAGCTTCTTTTATTACCTTTTCAATGTCTATGTCTGCCAGCGCAGATATCAATGCTTTAATCTTAGTTTCATCCACTGAAGCGTCAGCTGATTCCAATACCTTTTTGATACTGACCTCGTTTACAGGCTTACCAAGTTTGTGCAGAAGCAAAGCTGCATACAGTAATTCCATTTTTACCCTCCGTTAATATTAGCTTTTAATGATAATGCATTAGCATGAAGATGTGCTTTTAATATCAGCAAGTTTATTGTGTCTTTGTCAATGTAGCAAAGTTCCAATGCAAGGGCTAATGCGTCCCATGATATTTGCTTTAGGTCTGCCATGACTTTTATATCATCAATTGCTAAGACATCCTTTTTATAAATTGTACCATTTTCGTATATAGCAATGACATTCAATCCAATTTCCATTGGTTCTATGCCTAGTTTTGATAATAATGAAGCAACCTTATCTGATATTACTTGATTTTCCTTTACTAACAACTTATCTTCTTTGAGAGCAACCTTACCTTCTTTTACTTCTGTTTTTATGCCTAACTGGCCTAGCTCGCTTATTATAGGACCTGGGGCAAAGGGTGTTGGACCTGCTGGTATTGTGATGTCATTTGGCGATGTCTGTCCTGGCTTTGCTGGCGCTGCAGACTTGCTCTTGTTTATCAACCTGTAAACCTTGAATGGATTATCGTCTGTAAACAACAATGCAGGCATGCCTTTTATTGATTCTATAACAGCATCTATATTCTGCTTGTCTGCTTTTACATTGTTTAATGCTATCTTAATCAGGCGCTTTTTTGACATGGATATCAATGCATTGGGCTTTAGCTGCGAGCGCATTTTTTGCAATTGAGCAGAAGGCATGTTTTCAAGGTCTAAGATGCCAAAGGCTTTGTATTTTTTAATATAAGAAACTATGCCTTCAACTTCTTTCTTCTTTTTTGTGTTTATTTTTTTATTCATCTCTTACTCCTATTGGCGAGGACATAGTAAATTTCAACAAAATTTTTGCTATATTTGTCTTTTCACCCGGCAAAATCTTGATCAAGTTATCATATATAGCTAAAACATTTGCAGCAAGCTCTTCATCAGGCAATGCTTCCTTACCAATCTGGCATTTGACAGCAAGCTCGCTTTTTGCCTGTATCCTTACTGTTTTCTGAAGTTTTTCATACAACAGCTTTAAGTTTGCATTTGGAGGAACAACACACCCTGATTTCGGATTAGGCATTTTCCCCCTTGCACCTAAAGATTTACCGAAGTATTTTGCTATCTCCACCATTAGATTTGCCTGAGCCACAAAGAAATCAAATTCTCTTGCTAACTTCTTGATTTCCTGCTTTTTTAGCAATGGAAACTGCTCTTTTGTTATTACTTTGTCAAATGTTTCTTTTGCTTGCTGAACTAATTCTTTATCAATTAAGCTGCATATTTTTATTTTTTTACCGAATTGATTAGGCAGAACTATAAAAGAATCCACTTTGTGCTCTGGCTTTTTTAAGTCAAGGCCCTTTAGAATTACTATTAAATCAACTGTCTGGGAGAAATTTCTTTTTTGGTTTTTTTCCCTTAATTCCTTTAATGCTGATAATATTGATTCTTTATTCATAAATTCCCTCCTACACCAATGTAGTACTGCGGGTAATGCTTTATTTTAAGAATAAGATTTATAAAGTTTTGGGTAAGTGAGTATTTGTTATATGGAATCATTAGCAAAACTACCAAGCAAATCAAAAGGGCTAAACTACTGCCTAATGGATATTTCTAAAAGGGAAAATTGCTGTTAAATCTAGGAGAAAATACTGATAATGTTATGAGATATGAATCTGCATTAATCCATTTTGTTGATGGCAGGGTTGCTGATGGAATTTATGAATTAAATGAAGTCATTGGTTCTTTTAAGAATGATGAGGTTAATGGCCTTGTTGGAAAACTAGCTGAGGACATGAAAGTTTACATGCCAAAGGCTTTTGAGACAGCATCTAGGAGAATAATAGGGATTTATGGGGCTGTTATTTCTTAAGCCAGCATATTTTTTTAATTGTTGTTTTCTCTAACCTCGGGAAAATACTTTGAAACTTCTTCTGTGAATTTTGTTCTGTTGTTTTTCTTGGCATATTTGTATACCCCATCTATAAATTCATGTTTATATGCAGTATTAGATAAAATGTTAACATATTCGTTTCTAAATATGTTTATAGCACTTTCTTCATTTATATCTTTCTTATGAAAAGCGCTCCAATAAGCTCCAGGAATGGCTGATGGTTGAAAACCAAAATCAGTTATATCCCATTCATTTTGTGAAATTTCACTAGATAATGTATACTTCATTCGTTTAAGCGGATCTAAAACCTCTTCAATTCTTTCATCCAATAATTTATATAGTGTTTTTTTTATAAGATCTAGTTCATCAAACTGAAGCGATCGTTTTATTAGGCATATTACACCTGTTAGTTCTTCGATAGTTGGCGTAGTTTGCATAATCTTCCTATACAACTCTTTAGTATCACTAATTGATACCTTAAGTTCAGGATCCATTCCATATTTAGATTTCCGTAGAGAAAAACCAGCTATAGCCCTCTTATTATCATTATATAAGTATTTATTTTTTGCATATTCAGCGTATTCTCCTAAGAGCTTAGCACCCACATCATCAATGTCCGACTGAGGTTGTACATGTTTCAATAGTAAACGTTTATTACGATTCAATATTATATAAGCTCCTTCGCCTAAATAATCGATTTCCCCAACGTGGTTATAAAGTGCATTAAGAAAGCTCATTCTAAAATTAAACACGAAACTATATTCGCCATTGTCTACAAGTATATCCTCGAGCATAGTTAATTCTGCAATCAATTCAGGAGATCCATCAACCATCTCTTTCCATTTTGTTTCTGGATCATATCTCTTAAAAAATATGTCTTTTAATATATCCTTAGTTAATACTGGACCATATTGGTCGCAAGTAAGAATATCCATCAGCTCATGATGGGGCAGGCTAGAAAAGTAGCTTACAATGTCGGCGTGGGGTAAATTCATCAATTTTTCTAATTCTGAGCTGCCGCAAGATAATGCATTTTCTCCTTTAGGTTCAATAATTTTCGTGCTATTATTTCCACCATATGAATTAGAAATTATCCATTGTCCGCTCTTATTCGAATATTCATTAGAAGCAACCAGCAACTTCTTGTTCTTAATTTTCATCACATTAAATTATTAGAAATTTATTTAAACCTTCCTTAAGGAATTATTACTTCACAATAACTCTAAATTTAAGTCATTCTTCTTATTTTAATTCCCATACTCATCCAGATTAAGCTCTTTCCTGTATTTTTCTACTTCAGCAATAAATTCTTTTCTTGCCATTCTCTTTCATAGTCAATATGCATGACTCAAATATTTGTATTTAGTTATCTAAACTTTCTAAAATATTCTGTAATCTCTTCATAGAAAACGCATCAAGACTGCTGCATATCGGTGTTGCAGCATATTCATTAAAACTTTTTTTAACCGCCCTAATAAATTTCCACTTACCATGTTCTTTAGCAAAGGTAAAAACCTCATCTAAAAATATTTTATTATACTCTTGATTGGATAATATCTCACATTTATTATTTTCGAATATTTCTATTGCACCAACCTCATCAGATTCTTTTTCATACCTCATAAAGTCATATGCCAAATTTTTATCTAATATTGTACTCCTAA
This sequence comes from Candidatus Woesearchaeota archaeon, assembly GCA_018303485.1. Lineage (GTDB taxonomy): Archaea > Nanobdellota > Nanobdellia > SCGC-AAA011-G17 > JACPNG01 > JAGVYC01. The sequence continues at coordinate 3,172 of JAGVYC010000021.1, read as the reverse complement.
GACCATAATCCTTTGGGTCCCAATGGCAATATGCATAGTTATCCCATCTTCCACATGGAACCTCATTTTTTAATTTATGTAACATTAGCTTTAATCTATCACCAGATAAAGTTTTTTCTACTTCCTTATCTAATATTTTATCCAACTCAGCCTTTAAGTTGTTCAACTTGTCATCTGGATCTAATAACGATGCTAATTTAATAAAAGATTTAACTGATTGTATTTCATCAACAGTAGTCTCATTTTTTAATTTGATATGCTCATACATTTCTTTAGCATCATCAATTGTTATAACATTTTGAAGATCATCCTTATGATCAAAAAGAAAGTTAGTAATTGTACTACTCCAAACAGATAAGTTACTAAGTGCTTTTGTATCGCCTTCATATAAATATTTATTTTTTGCACTTGAAATGCAATCCAAAAAGAAACTCTTTAATCGTGGTTCAACATAATCTAAATACTCTTCTGGAGTAAGGGGCAATAATCCCGATTCAACTAATTTTTCCAACTGATCCAGAAGAATCATACTTTTTTCTTCTAAAATAGAAAGATCGCCTTGATTTTTTGACAGTTTATCAATAAAATCGTTAAAATATTTTTTAATACTAAATAACTCTAAATTAGACTCTGGATAACTACTCACAATTTCATCTAGATTGTAGTCTCTTATTTCTTTTTTATTAACATGTAAACTATTCTGAATTCCTTCTTTTTTTTCTATATTATTATATAAAACTGCTAAATTAGTAGTATAAAGATTATACCCAAAATAAGCCGTAGCCAGTCCAATACCTGCAGCGATGAAACCCTTATATTTCCTTTTCATAAAGTAATACATTATATGGAAAATTATTTAAAGCATCCTACAAAATAAAGATAGTATATTTTTTAGTCTTAATTAATCAACTGTAAAACTAGTACCCTGGGTTAGGACATCCTTTATGACAATCCTTGCAGTTTTGTCCACCAAACTCCCCGCAATAAGCATCAGGGCAGCAAGGTTGAGTCGGGTCAACCGAGCATGAGCAGGCAGCAACTGAACTAGTCATACATACTATTACTCGTGGAGCTCCACAAACTGGATATTGCCCCCTAATACCACCGCATGGGCAATCGCAACCTTCTTTGCCGCCACTTGAATCACCACCAAAACTACCATCACAACAACCGCCTAATCCATTGCCTACATTTGTATCGCCAGGGCATTTTTCATCACATTCAGGTTCACACTCTCCGCTAGTCGTTCGCACTCCAGTCACAGACTTAAATGCGCTACTGCCCCGAGGACAATCCCTACCCTTGCATATATAGCTATCTCCTATCTTCTCGCAAGATGTCCCAGAAGGACAAGGGCAGCCAAAAGGAGGATAATTTAAACCTGAAATTTGATCACAAAGACTATTACAGCTTTTTTTATCCTTCCCCTCGCAATCTATAGGTTCCGAGGGTTTTTCTGGAGGAGAACAGTATGCATCAGTATTTGCATAACTCTTACATACCGAGCCATCTCCTATATCTGCACAATCTCGAACTACATCCTTACAACATCCATTACAATTATCAAAGGGGTTACCTTTACTACCATAATCCTTGCATGAGTGATACCTCACAACCTTATTACCCTCACATTGTAAATACTTATCTTTACCTTCGCAAACAGTTTTTTCATTACAATTTTGGTTCCCACCTTGCGCACAACAATTATCCAAAGGACCATAACTTGCAGCCTTGTTACATTCATTATCTATGCCATCATACGTATTTCCAGTTTCTTTCCTACAAGTACTTGAACAACTCTCTGATGTATTTCCCCCTTTACTACTACACTCACCCTGCGAAGAACCAGAATTAGTAGAAGCCTGAGCAGTAGTCGCTATTGAAAAGCCACCTAAAGTAAAATTTATAATTAAAATACTATCCTGACCAGTAGCACTATACATTGCCACTGTCTTTTCAGCAATTTCACTTTCAAAAATGCCATCATCATTACTATCGTACCTCACCCTTCCACCCTGCAGACTCCTCTCTCTAACAGACAAACTAACCTCTGCTGGCACCATAGATGCTAATTCAGGGCATAAAGCATCATCTACCTTAATGTAACCATCATAGATGAAAATGCAATCAGGGTATACATTAACACCATCTACAAGATTTATACCCTCAGGAAACTGGATACGGCCATATTCATTAGAAACAGTTCGTCTATCAGGCTCGATATAGTTAGGACCAACGCAACCAACAAGCCCATAACCAAGTTCATAACCTACTTGCGGCTTAATAGTTGTTGCATAACACTTCTTATTCTGCAAATTGCAATTCTCTCCCTCATTAATCCAAGTTATATCACCATTTCCTTGTACGCCACAACGCATAGGTTGGTTGTAATTGCTCTGCCAGTTGCATCTAACATATCCCTGCCGACAAATCTCAGCACAGTTTTCATCTTCAACAAAATCACAATTATTGTCCACACCATCGCCACATAATTCAGGTGCATTTTGATAAGTTTTGCTATCATAATCATTGCAATCCTTAATAGTGGATTGATAAAGCTGTTTTACTTCATCTGCAGATAAAGACCTATTATAAATAGCAACTTCATCAATATAGCCATTATAGGAGTTATCATATAAATAATATTGACCACCCATAATATCATTTGCACTTCCTATTCTTAATGGCCCAGTATTTTGAGTAATTATCTGCCTATTTTTAACAAGATTATCTGTAAGATTAGTTACTACATTGCCATTATAATAAAGGTATAATCCAGAGCCGTTATAAACACCAGCTATATGCTGCCATTCATTTACTTTCATAATGTAGGTAGAAACTTCAAAATTTTGAGCAGTACTAGCACCAGTTTTCAAAACTACATTAAAAACAAGCCTCCCATATGAACCTATTCTTAATCCATAATCTGAAGCGCCACATGAAAGGGTTTGTCCAGAAATTGTAGTTGTCCTACACTTGTCAATAACATAGTTATCATATGGGTTAGCAAATTGAGTTGGATTAACCCATGCAGCTATCGTTACATTCCAGGGCGGCCTTAAAATGCCATAAGTAGAAGCAGGCACGCTAATATATGTTCTATTTTGATTCGTTGCAGAACAACAATATCCAAAACTATTGTCAAAATACAATGAACTGCCTGATGTGCCTG
>JAGVYC010000012.1 GCA_018303485.1 Candidatus Woesearchaeota archaeon | reverse complement strand
AATCGATGTCAAGGGACACAACGCAGATTGAGAGGGAGACTTATCGCAGCCTGATAAACAGAATCGAGATGTACGTGAGCGGCGTCTTCCGGTTTTTGAACAGGCAGACAAAGCTCAATTTCAAAAATAGATTTGTCTGCTTCAACATCGGAGACATGCCAGAACAGGTAAAGCCGACGATGATGTTTCTCATTCTCGATTACGTTACCATGAAAATGCGCAGCGACATTGAACGCAAGATTTTAGTGATTGATGAAGCTTGGTCATTGCTTCAAAAGACGCAGGAAGAAAGCTATATCTTCAAGATTGTCAAGACATGCAGGAAGTTTAATCTGGGTTTGTTACTGATAACACAAGATGTAGAAGATTTAGTGCAAAGCTCGGCTGGTAAAGCACTATTGAACAATTCTGAATACACTTTGCTTTTGCGCCAGAAGCCTTCGATTATTGAAAATGTTGTGCAGACGTTTCATTTATCGTTAGCGGAACGCGAAAAGCTTTTGACTGCGGGTACTGGTGAGGGTATTCTGATTATAGCAAATGAACATTCTGAAATTAAAGTGATTGCATCGCCTGATGAGCACCAGTACATTACGACAAATGCTGATGAGAAGCTCGCTGCGCGCGAGATTGTGACGGAGTTCAAAGACAATACGTTGGATTACGCCAAAGGATTTTACAGACGAAATGATTTGACGGAAGAACAGGTACAAGAGTTATTACAGAACGGCTACAAGATATCTTCGCACATTGGATTGTACGGTGGCAGGCAGGAAGATTATGTACTCAAGTCACGCAGCAATGAATCGGACACACATTTTTTTGTTGTCAAAGCTATTGAAGAGTACATAAAAAAATACGCAGACGACGTAAAGCTTTACGAAAAGTCTAATGCAGATATTGTTTTCACTTCTGGGAAGAATACTGTTGCCATTGAAGTCGAGACTGGACGCAACAAGAAGGTGGATATTACTAACAAAGTTCACTTGTTAAAACAAAGGTACGGAACAGATTGGTTTTTTGTTGTGACAAGATGGCAAAATAAAGAAAAATATTCACAATATGGTGAAACTTTCTTACGCAAAGAAGTGCCTGCAATACTCAAAAAAAGGTACTTTTTCCAAAGTTCAAATTCAGACCAAAATAAGCTCAAGCCTCATTCTCTCGGAGACAAAAATAAGCTTAAACAGAATTTTTTCGAGGTTCAAACTGCGCGGGAAGTATACCGTACCGATTCAAAGCATTTTGAACCTCTGGAGGACAAACATGAAACAAGCAAACAAACAGGAGGACACCATGAAACAAGACAAAACAAATGTACAGGAAAACAAGCAAACAAAAACAACCTTCGACCAGAACAGACCAATCGTCGAAAGCCAGATAACAAAAAGTAAGGACGGCAAGTACATGATACACAGGACGGTGATTACGTCAATCAAACCGACGAAGTATTATGAGGCGGTGATGGGGAGGAAAGATTAGTTTCTTCTTTTCTTTATAAATAAGAGTACCATTACAATGAACAGTAGTGGTATTATTGATATGACCATTAAAGCAAATGTATTGAAATGCGGAATAGCGCCAGCGAAGATGAATCTATTAATTAATAAAGAGAGTGTTACCGCTGCCACTACGGCAAATAATACGGAGGTTAAGAAGTGTCCTATAAACTGCTTAGTTGCCATGGTCCCATCCTGAAATTTTTGCAGTTTGTGAATTTGGCAATTGCTTAAAAGCGGTAAATATCTTTTTAGCGATTCTCGATTCAACTGCTTTGTCCAGAGTGATTGTTAATGTTTTTTTATTAAAATCCAATGCAACTGATGAAGTTACATTTGCGTTCACGTAGTCAAAAGTGTACAAGACCGTGCAAACTTCTTTTTGATATCTTTCCATAATTATTTGTTCTTTTCTATTTATGTCAACTCTGTAGGATCTGCATAGAAAACTCAACCCATTTATACCAAGACCCTCAAACTTAGGAGAAAACGCAATAAACGACTGAGTTATTTGGTGTTCATTCTTTTCGAATATTTCCCTAGCCACGGGCATCAAGTTTAGTATATTATTAGAAGTGTCAATTTTGAACGTTGCACTGTAATCAAGCACATCCATACTGGCGCGCAGTTTTTGAATGTACCTCGCTGCGAGACCGATAGAAACGAAGAATAGTATGTAGTGAAAAAGGATTAAGAGTCTTGCATATTCGTTGGGTACAATGGCTTTTAAGTATTCAAGCATAGAGGAAAAACCAAGCGCTATAAAAGTCGCAGCTAACAAGGAGTAAAGAGATGCATAATAGCTTTTTTCTCTATGCTGTCTGCTGAGCATTGCATTTATGCTCTGTTCTATTCGTGAGAGTGAGTCAGTAAGGTCAAGACTTAAAGTTTGCTCGTACTCATTTTTTAGTTTGGAGTTATTAGATGTAATTGTCAATTGTTCTTCACATAAATCAATTCCTTCCGCTGTGCTCGTTATACCTTTCCATGAGCCATCCATTGTTCTCACTGTCACACGAATCAGGCTCTTGTCCTCGAGATACTTCAGTGCTTTCGTAACCCTTGTTTTTTCAAATTGTAATACATTCGACAGTTCATTGCTGTTTGAAATCTCTTTTTCCATTATCAGTTTTAGAAGTTCAAGCGCATCAGTTTTTATTGACATCTTTTAAGCAGCGAATTATTTGATATTTATACCTATCGGCTTAAGGTGACACATCTCTTAAACCCGCGCCCGCAGCCCCTCATCAAAAAGCGTTTCCCCTTCGGGTCGGCTAAAATCCCAAACTATTCTATTTTGTGATGGGCTGCTTTTCGCGCGCAATTTGATGGCGATTTCTTGTCAGGAGAAATCGCGCAAAGACGTGATTCCCGGACGGAACGAAAATGAAAAACATACATAACATCGTAGAGTACATCAAGCAGCAGGATTGCGCTTTCACTCCTGAAGACGTGCTTGAAGACGTCGACAGCGTGCTTGAAGCATTCGGCTTCTGTGTGTCGCTGACGGCGAACGAACGCCTGACGGTGATTGACGAGTTGTACGAAATCGCGCAAGCGAATGAAACGCGCGAAGCGGAAAGAATTGTGCTGCACGCAGCTTCAGAGCTTGGCTTGCTCCAGCCTTGGTACACGCAGCAGGTGCGCCACAGCGCACCCGACGACTCACAGTGGATTGCGACAGCGATGCTGTACGCAAAGGCGAGCGAGTAGGCTCGCTTTATTTTTTTGTTGCCGAAGTCTCATGAATGCTCGTATAAGCGACTCCGCGTAACAAAAAGATTTATATATTCAGTTATATTCAGTACACTTCAGTAATCTTCAGAGGTGCCGTATGAGAATTGATTTTTTAAATGAAGTCGACCGAAAAGGGCTGATTCATGCTTTCAATAGCTATGAGAGCACACCCGAGCACTTTATTCAGTTTATCAAATTGTATGGGCAAACTAATTATAGAAGCCCATTTTGGTTAGACTTTAAAAAATTCAGTCCATTTAGATATTTTCTTGTCTTCTTTGCGGAAGCTGGAACTCAGGGAGATATACCTGCTTGGGGACTTTGTGAACGCAAGGACTGCCTGCGTGTGGAAAAAAGAGGCGACAATGATCCCTTTTTGACTATCAAATTTGGATTTCCTGGAGTTAAAGATGTAGCATTCAAGAGTGTTTTCAACTATAAGCATATTCAGCTTTTTGATAAATCGCATAATTGTTCCGAGTTTATGTTGTTAAAGAATAAACAGCTTATAACAAATTTAGGATTGCTCAGGAATGGTTTGTACGTTGATATTCCTGTTGCAGTTGCTCAAGAAATCGAAGACAAATTGAGATGAGTGGAATGAAAGGAAACATCCGAATTGCTTTCTCTGATGGAACGAAGCAAATAAAACTTAATTTGCCACCACGAGCAGAACTTCTGGAAAAGAGTCTCCGAATACTATATCAGGATGAAGAATACGAAGTTGAGCATTGTAGCTATCCGCTTAGATTGTCAAAGCATCTATTGAATAAAAGTGATTTCAAATGTGAATTTGATAAACTGCGGAATCAATTCGATGATTATTATTTTCAAAGCTGCAAATTCGCCAACCAGATTACAGTTTTATCGGATAGCAACAAGTTTATTCAGGAGCAAAGTCTCAACAGGAAGGAGTGGGCTAGACTTCTTACTTTTGCTTTTAGTGAAATTAACGTCAAAGGGGTTGAATCACTAATTATTCATGTAGCTGGTGGCATATCGGATGAGAATAAATCCAAGATAATAGATGACATTGAGCAATCATTCTCCTGTATACCTGTTAAAAAATATCATTCGCAAACAGAAAATAAATTTACTCTGGTAGAAATTATTTTCTTTGGATTCGACATTAAGACGAGTGAAGAATTTTAAATAAGATCTAGGTAAAAGTAGGAATTAGTGCTTGATGCTCTTTCATCTTCTTCACTCTAAATTTCTTTTTCAGAATTTTCTTGGGCTTATGATAGAATCTTATGATTTCTTCTTTAGGCGGTCTCAAATGTGGATACTTATCTGTTTTGTGAATGAGATTATGACATGACCTATGCACTCTTACAACATTTTCTGGAAAATAGGTAACATGGTGAGAAACGTCCTCTCCAAAGTCGATTTCTTTGTAACATGCATAACAATCTTCATCTCCATAACATTCTTTTTCACATTTCACAGAGCAAAACTCGCCTTCAGCATGAAAATCTTTATTGCACATAATACAGAAACCATCTGTTGGATCAGAATAGAAAGATTCTCTACATGTACAGCCCGATTTCTCAAGTTGTTGCTTCTCTTCTTTGATAATCCTTCCCTGCTTCCAGATTGGCAAATCTCCGAAAAGACCCCATACTAATGGTTCCGAACATTCTGAAATGGGAACTTCCTTCGTTCCACGCATGTCAGCGTAGATATTTCCTATCTTAGTCTCTTTCACAAACAAATTTTGTTTCCATCGATCTTCTCTGTAACCATGCTCTTGAAGGATTTTCGCGTTCATACACATTTTATCAAAAGTTTGCCTGTCAATAGATTTTCTAAATTTGTCGAATGGAATCATTTTTGAACACTCTCCTGTATCGCACAATCTTTGAAAAAATGATGCTTTTCATGTATATAAAGAAATGGCACCAACTTTGGCACCAAGTACAAATTAACAATTAACATTTTTCCCCCTTTCCGCACTCTCCAAAATTAATTCCATAAATTTCGGAGGTGCTTCAAAATGGAAGCAAGTAAAATGTTTACTCACTACTGTGAGTACGAAGTGTTGAGCAACAAGCTCGACTTGGTTGCCTGCGCGGAATGCAGCAGACGACCGGGGGACGCACAATGAACGAAGTCAAAGTGCTCCATATAAGCGGACTACAAGGAACGGTCGATGCGTTCGACTTTTACATTCTCGAAGCCTTTGAACTCGACTTCGAGGACGAAAACGGCAACCATCTCATTGTCAGAGCAGACGAGCTGGAGGTGGGACTATGAATCCCGCACAGCTCAACACAATGGTTGAAGCAAAGCTGAAAGAGCTTGCGCAGGAAACGGACAACGTCAAGAAGTCTGAGTTTTTCCAGAACTATCTGGACACGATGTCCAAATTCTGGAAGTACAGTTGGCACAACCAGATGCTGATACACTGCGCGCTGCCTGCTGCAACACGAGTAGCCGGCTTCAAAGCGTGGAACAGCTTGGGCAGATACGTCAAGAAAGGCGAGAAGTCAATCAGAATACTTGCGCCTGTTGTCAAAGACGTTGACGGACAGGAAGAAGTGGTCAATTACATGCCAGTGAGCGTGTTTGATGTCTCGCAGACTGAAGGCAAAGAGCTGCCGGACATTGATATTGAGGTGACAGGCAACGATGCCGAACAGTTGTACGAGAAATTGGTATGGTTCTGTCGCAGCAAAGGTATTTCTTTTGACCTACAGAAGCTTGGCGTCAACGGTTTGTACGGTTACAGCACCGGCGGCAAGATTGTGTTAGCTGAAGATGGAAGCTACAATATGAAGGTGAATACGCTTGTTCACGAGATTGCGCATGAGCTGCTGCATTACTCTGAGGATGGAAAGAAGCTGTCGCGCAACCAAAAAGAGATACAGGCGGAGGCGACTGCGTACGTTGTGTGCAAACATCTTGGACTTGAAACGAAAAGCTTCAACTATCTTGCGCTGTATGACGCAGACTACAAGAAGATTATGGGTAATCTTTCTGCGGTGAGTGTGGCTGCGAAGGAGGTGATTGGGTTTGTTTGATTGTTTTTTTGAGCAAAACTGAGTTAGATACTTAAACGAGTAGCTTTATTTCAGCTTATACGACGGGAGTTACGAATTGAATGATGTTTTTGTGGGAGATAAATATCTTGTGAATTCTGAGTTTTTGATTGCAAATGTTTATAAGAAATTGACTTATTTGAACGGACATTAATGACTGACTTTAACCAAATACTGAGGGATGGGAAGATTATTGACAATAAAAGAGCAAAATCTCTTAATATGAAAGAGGTCATTAAGACTATTGCTCATGATTCAATAGGATTCAAATGTGCAGTAGGTTATTTTTATATTGAAGGATTAATTGAGATCATATCTTCTTTAAAAGACCTTCAGGAAATAAAAATTTTGATGGGTTATGAAGCAACAAAGCCAACAAAAGATCAACTAATTAAGGTTTTCAAGGATAAATTCAATGAATTAGATATTAACGAACAGACAAAACCTGCTATAAAACTATTTTATCAGCTCGTTAAAGAGTATAAAACGTTAAAAATCCGAGTATATTTTGGAGACGATAAGAACCCAGAGAGACTCCATAGCAAATCTTACTTGTTCTTGAGAAATAGGCAAACAACAGATTTGTTGGATAGATATAAAGCAGGTATAATCGGCTCTTCAAACCTTACTCCGAGTGGATTAGTTGGTAACACAGAGCTAAACTACATAATAACAGAACCAAGAGATTTAGAGGATATTGAAATATGGTTTGAGAATTTATGGGGTAAGGGAACAGAGGATTTTGAAAAATTAAATGTAGCAGAGGCTATAAAAGAAGCAATTGAAAAATCAAAATTCAAAGAAGAATTACAGAACACATTCATTTACATAGAACCTAAAGAATTCCTGAAAATCTTGATAAAATATCTTAATGCAGATTATCTCTTCGAGGAATTTAAGAAATCAAAATTGCTTCAATTTCAATGTGTGGATTTCATTAGAGTTCTAAATAATTTTAATAGCAAAGGTTATCGAGGTTGCTTCCTGACTTCTTCTGTTGGTTTAGGAAAATCTTATGTTGCTTCTCAAATCGCTAAATATTTCTTGAATAATGACCAAAAAGTGATGATACTTGCTCCTGCGGGATTAGTCTATAATGAAGACCAATGGCCTAGATATCTAAAAGAGTTTGAAATCTACGATAAAGTAACTTTGGTTTCTATGGGAGATTTACAAAAAATACCTGAGGTGTTTAGATTTAAGAAATATGCCAAGAATTATGGACTAATCATTATTGACGAAGCTCATAATTATAGAAATCCAGATGCTTACAGGACAAGAAATTTAAAAAAGATTATAGATGAGAATGGTAATTCTAAAATACTATTTTTAACAGCAACACCAATTAATACCAGTCTAGATGACTTGCTAAACCTAGTTAAGTTGTTTTATAGAAAGGGACAAAATTTACTATTTGATACATTAGTTAGAGAGCTTGGAGATTTGATTAACTTATTCAAAAATAAAGACTATGAGGAGCTAAAAGCTTCTGAAAAAGAGGAGTTATCAAAAGTACAAGAGGGAATAGAACGAGAGATGTTTGTTAAATCAACAAGAGAGACAATAAAGACTTCAGCAGATTACATTGAGGAACTAAAATCTTTTGCAGGTGTAGATATAACCAAACTAAAAGACCCTGATGTGAATGAAGTCAAATATGAACTTGATTCTCGCTATAAAGATATTGTAAATGGAATTGTTGAATTTATCACAAGCCTATCCGCAGCGCATTTAAGACTTTTAGATCCTGAAAAGGGAGTTCGTTTAGGTGGATTTTTCAAATGGGTTCTATATAAACGGTTTGAAAGTGATATTAGCTCTTATTATCTTACTCTTAAGAGATTATCTAAAAAAGGCACAATGATATTGACTGCGGTTGAAAAACAAAATACAAAATATCTTGAAGAAGAGGAATATGAAGATGATATTGATATCAATTTTGATTTAGATTTTAAAGATAAATTATTTGAAGTTATTGAAAAAATAAAAGCAGGAAAAGGAGCAGAAAATCTAAAAATACTCGAAGAGTTAAAATTAGACATTGGCAAAATTAAACAGCAGATACAACAATTAGAGCCATTCTTGAAAGAAGGCTCAGAAGTATTATTCAAAAATGACCAGAAAATAAATCAGCTTAGCTATAAACTATCAGAAAACAAAAATAAAAAAGTACTTATTTTTACAGAGTATAAAGACACATTAAGAGCAATCAAAGAATATTTCAAAGATTCAATTAATTCTGATGAAATCAGATTTGTCGATTCAAATACAAAAAATAAACAGCTGATTATTAAAAAATTTAATGATTCTAAAGACAAACTTAGAATTCTCATAACAACAGATACTCTTTCAGAAGGATTCAACATAAGCGGAGCTGATTTAGTAATAAATTTTGATATCCCTTACAACCCTGTCAGAATAATCCAAAGAATAGGGAGAGCAACAAGACTTGATACTCCAAAAGACATTGATGTTTTAAATTTCAGACCTGATGATGACCTCGATATTGAATTGAAGCTTGTTGAAAGAATGGAATTGAGGATTAAAGATATTATCCGATTTGTAGGTATTGAATACAGAATTTGGTTTGAAACAGAAAAAGAACTTTTATCAGAGAGAAGAACCAAAGATAAAAGAATGTATCTCGAAGTTCTTCAAAAAATACGAAGCAACCTAAGAGAAGGCAATTTTAAAGATTTAGAGATTGCTCTAGATTATTCAAAACCAATCCTAATATTTTTACAGAAGGCAATTAAGAAATATGACCTCAAGAAAGAAGATTTAGAAAAAGTGAATATCCCGTCTGGCAAAAATTATACTACATTTAAAGGCGAAAATGGTTTAAGCATGGTTTACAAAGATACTGATTCTTATAATGAAGAAATTCTCTTAAATAAAGAAATAACTGAATTGAATAAAAGATTAGATTTTGAAGGTAAATTTAAGCAAGAACTCAAATCGTTTGATGAATTTAGAAATAAAAAGAAGAAAGAAGGTTTGAGAATGCAGTATTTTAATGATAATGTAGATAAATCAGTAAATAATATACTGGATTTCATTGTTTCCGAGAAAGTAGTTGAGCTCTATCCTGACATTTCTAAGCTTGAAGAGGTACTTGAACAGGTAAAGCACAAATGTGGAAGCACTACTGATAAAATAGTAAAAAAGATAAAAGTAGAATTAAAGGAAGAAATCACAAAGGAAAGAATAAAACAATGGATTACTGAGTTAGAAGAAAGTTTCACAAAGCTAGATGTCCAGCAAAAACTAGAGAATAAAAAAGAGTCGTTATTTGCTATCGGCTTTATTGAGGAATAATCATGGAAGTTCAAGAGATTTTAGAAGGAAAGAAAAAACTGATTGGTTACTTGGAAGAAAAAGGATTTCAGGAAGAAAAAGATTATTATGATGAAGAGTATAAAGATGGAGCATACTTCAAGATAGATAAGCGAAAGCTCCTTGTTGTTTACGAAGTTTTTGAAGAAGAAAAAATAAAGGAAATAAAAGACCATTTCCTAATAGACAGGGGTTTAAGCTACTGTATAATAATTCTTGATGGCAAACTAATATTTTTCAGGAATTTTGGAGAGACAAAACATTTCATTTATTCTGAAAGGACAAAAAACAATGTTTCAAAGATTGATAAATTGAAGAATATTACTGCTTTGAATTCTTTATTCCAATCAAAAGATATTTCAGCTTTATTCTATGAAGCGTTTAAACTTAAGAGAAATCTGCTTGTCCAGAACATAAAAAATGATGTTGAGCCAGTGCAGAAATATCTTATTGCACAGAAGATTTTTGACAGGTTTTTCTTTATCTATTTCTTATGCCATAAAGGGATTATCAAGTTTAAAGATGGCGGAAAAATCTCTGGAGAGAACCTGTTTACTAAAATATTATTGAAAAAAGGCAAGTTTTTAGAGAATCTTAAAAAGCTGTTCCATCTCTTTAATTCTCAGGAAAAAAGCATTCTTGAAATTGGAGATTATCAGATTGTCATTCCATATCTCAATGGTGGCTTATTCAGACCAGATGTTTTAGAGCAGAATTTGGACATCAAGCTTAAAGATGAGCAATGGGAAGAAATCTTCGAGTTCTTGAACAGCTATCACTGGATTATTGAAGATGTTAAAGCAACAGAAGAGAATGAAGAGAAGATTTTAACACCTGAAATATTAGGCCATGTTTACGAAAGAAGCGTTGTAGAATGGGAAAGCGAAGGCTTTGAACAAGAAGCTGAAAACGCTGTCAAAAAGATAACCGAAAGGAAGAAAAAAGGTGTTTATTATACTCCTGAATCTATCACAGATTATATTTCAAATAACACAATAGTTCCATATTTGCTTGATAAATTAGGGAATAAATATGCTTCTTGTGATGAGCTTATTGAATCTAAAAATAAAAAAGACATGAAAGAAGGCATTAAGATACTTGATGAAATCAAGGTTTTAGATCCTGCCTGCGGTTCTGGAGCATTCCTGATTAAAGCTTCTGAGATTATTTTATGGCTGAAAAGAAGATTAAACTATGAGACCAAAGAGAAGAAAAACTTTTATGATTTAAAGCTTGACATTATCACAGAGAACATTTATGGGGTGGATATTCTTGCAGGAGCAATAGAGATTTCTAAATTAAGATTGTGGCTCTGGCTGATTTCTGACTTCGAAGAGTCAAAGAATGAGATTAAAGCACTTCCAAATATTGAGTATAACTTGAAAGTTGGAAACAGCTTAGTTGGTTGGCTTGATGAAAAACTTGTCCAGATGCCAATGAATACACCATTAACTTCTGAAATTAATGGAATTTTTACTGGCTTAATCGCATATTCTGAAAATGGAAGTAGAGAAGAACTAACCAAAGCAAGGGAGCTATTAAGAGCATACAAGCTTAGTGATTATATTGAAGCTTATTATATTCTTTACACAATTTACAGAAGAACGCATGGATTAAGAGCCGAAGATTTAAGAAATATTCTTGAAACCATAAGAAAATCAATTTATGCGACAGTAACTCCTGCGTTCTTAGATTATGTAAACCAGAAAATCAAGCCCAATTATGACCGCAAAAAACCGCCAATATCTCAAGAAGAATTTTCAGAACTTCAAGTATTCCACTGGAGGATAGACTTTGGACATATTATCCTGAATGGGGGGTTTGATGTGGTGATAGGAAATCCGCCTTATATATTTGTAAGAGGAAAACGATTTGGAGAAAAAGAAAAATTAATTTATCAAACAATATACTTTTCAGAAATTACTTCAGCGACCAAAGGAAGAGCTGATCAAGCAGGAAAAGTTAATTCTTTCTCCCTATTTGTCGAGAGAGGATATAATACCACTAAAACAAATGGATTTTTAGGTTATATAACGCCCAACACGTTATTAAGAGTAACTACTTACAACCAAGTCCGACAGTTTATTCTTGCCAATTCTTATATTGTGAGTATTGTGGATTTGAAAACAGGAATATTTCAGGGAGTTACTGCATCAACAATAACAATGTTATTAAAGAAGTGTCAAAATAAGCAGAAGAGTTCAATTTTAGAATTAAGTGAAAATGATATTGTTAAATTAAAAGAATTCAATCAAGATGAGTTTATTGAAAATACAAACTTTGTTTTTAATATATTTTCCGACTCTAAAGATGATATATTAATTGAGAAAATCGAGAAATCCTCTTGTTTATTAGGTGACGAGACAAAATATATAATCGAAGGGATTGTTGGTAATATAAAAAAAGATGTTGTTGAATCTAAAATAAATGAAAAGTGTAAAAAATTTTTAGTTGGTAAAGATATAGGTAAATTCGTCATAAAATATAAAGGAAAATTTGTTATTTATGATAAAAATAGACTTCACAGAGCAAGACCTGAAGAAGTTTTTACAAATGAAAAAATAATAATTCAAAGAATAAGTGGTGGTAATATGCCTATAACTTGCGTGCTTGACAAAGATAAATACTATACTTTTGCATCAACAAATCTTTTGCTATTGAAACCAACTTCCAAATTTACATACCAATTTGTGACTGCAATGCTTAATTCAAAATTAATCAATTGGTATTATGTTGTTCAGTTCACCAATAAATCTACATTAACAGTGAATATATCAAAAACATTCTTAGAAAAAATTCCTATTAAATTACCTAAAGACCAGCAACCTTTCATTAAATTAGTAGATGAAATACTCTCAATTACTAAGGACAAAGACTATCTTGAAAATGAGCACAAGCAGAAAAAAGTCAAAGACCTCCAAGACAAAATTGACCACTTAGTTTACAAGTTATACGAACTAACACCTGAAGAGATTATGATTGTGGAGACGTTTGATAATGAATAAAAAAAAATTACCAGAAAAAATGAGAATCAATGTTTTAAAGAGAGATGATTACAGATGCTTATGGTGTGGACGAGGCAGAGTTGATGGTGTTAATTTAGATGTTGATCACATTATTGCAGAGGCGTGGGGTGGAATGACTACTGAAGATAATCTCGGAACTTTATGTTCCCATTGTAATAGAGCTAAAGGAGCAGATTATTTCGGAAGTTACCTTTTAAAAACGATATTCAAAGTAAAAAATCTTGAAAGTTGGTTTGAGGATAAATTTGTGGGTCACAACATGCTGAAAAGAGACGGAGATAGTTACACCTTTAAAATCATGTTCTATAAGAATCAAAACGGTGTTTTTTTACCACAAATAATTGAAGAAGAATATTTTATAAATGGGATGCTTTTGGTCACGCAAGATAACCCCGATAAAGATATCAGAATAGCAGAAATAAAAAAAGAAGCGTTATTAAAATTTAAAGACAGAATCAAGAATTATCTTTTTGAGAACAAAGGATTTTTGGAAGAATCTGAGGGCAAATTAATATTTAGGGACAGAAAATGAAAACTGGAGAAAAAATAGGAATTGCAGCAGTTATTGTTACTCTGGTTGGATTAATCGGAGGTCTAATAGCATTTTTGTACAATGCTGACTTTTCAAATAATCTAGAATTTCATGTAAAATTAAATTATGTTTTTTTAACACTGTTAGCTGTTGCCGTTGGCATTCTGTACTTTATCTCATCCACTAACGAAAGTAAAGGTGATAAAAAATGACGAGACAATTTAATAATATTTTACGTGCTATCGGTACAATAATCATAATAATTATTATGTTTTACATGTTAAAATTGATATTAACATCATTAAGATAACTAAACCAAAATGTTCAGACCAACCTTCAAATACAATCGATAAAATGCCCCTCCTAACCAAATCCAACTACATCATAGGTCTCTCCTGTCCGCGCCACCTCTGGCTCAAGTTTCACGATTCGGACAAAATACAAGAAAATGATGCTCAGACCAAATATCTTTTCGAACAAGGTAAAATCGTCGGCAACCTCGCAAAAAAGCTTTTTCCTGGCGGCGTAGACATTCCTGAAGATTTCAATCTCAACCTCAAAAAAACACAGGAACTCATCAAGCAGCGAAAAACCTTGTTTGAAGCAGGAATTATTGCAGAAAATATGTATGCACGAGCTGACATCTTTGTACCAATCAAAGACGAATGGGACATCATCGAAGTGAAATCTTCAACGAGTGTCAAGGATGACCACATTCATGATTTATCATTCCAGAAGCACGTGTACCAGCTTGCTGGACTAAAAATAAGAAAATGTTTCATTCTACACATCAATAACACTTTTGTGAAGAATGGCGAGATTGTTCCAAAAGACTTTTTCATACAAAAAGAAGTCACAAAAGAAGTAGATAAGGCAATCGTTGGAATTCAAAATAGAATAGATACCATGATGGCCATCATCAATAACAAAGAACCGCCAAAAGTCAACATCGGCAATGGCTGCAATAATGAATTAGACTGCCCAAGTGAAGACTGCTGGAATTTCCTGCCTGAAGAACATGTGTTTGAACTCTATCGGGGCGGAAAGAAGTCTTTAGAATTATTTGAAGCAAACATACGTTCAATCAAAGATATTCCCGATGAATGCAAGCTTAGTGACAAACAGGGCATCCAAAGAAAATGCGCCAAGACCGGAAAAGTATACATCAACAAAGTGCATATCCGAAAATTCCTCAACAGCTTAACATATCCACTTCATTATCTTGATTTTGAGACGTTTATGACTGCTATTCCTATTTACGATGGGACAAAACCTTATCAACAAATTCCATTCCAGTTTAGCCTTCACGTTGACAACGCCAATGAGATGAAGCATTTTGAATTTTTGCATAACTCAAAAAATGATCCCAGACCATCATTCCTGTGGGAGATGAAGAACGCACTGGGCACTGAAGGAAGCATCATAGTCTATAACCAACCTTTTGAAATCAGCCGATTGAAAGAGTTGGCTCTCGCCTTCCCCGAATATAAAGACTGGATTGAATCAGTACTCAAAAGAATTGTTGACCTCATGCAGCCATTCCGTGATTTTGATTACTACAGTCCAGCACAAAAAGGAAGTTGTTCGATAAAAGATGTGCTGCCTGCGGTCACGGGAAAAAGCTACGAAGGGCTCGACATTGCTGATGGTGGAAGTGCTTCCGTGTCGTATTTTGAGATGGTTTTCAAGGGAAAAGAACTGAGAAAAGAGTTGCTGGAATACTGTAAAATGGATACGGAAGGGATGGTTCTAATTGTGAAGAAGCTGATGGACATGATAACGCTCAAGCGCTTGGTATGACATTGCAGAGAAAAAAATTTATGTAAGGCTGCAACAAGCAATATGCCATACTCGTTAGGTGAACTAAATGTTTAAAAATAAATTACAACAATACTTTTGGTGGGCAGCTATTGTCACTGTCGTGTTTAGTATAACTTCTTTCCTGCTCACATGGATTGGCATTGAATTTTACAGAGCAACCGAGAAAAATTATTTTTTCGAGCTTTTTCTGGGTTATGGATACCCTGTAGCCTTTGCAATTAAAATGATAATCACTTGTTTGCTGCTGTGTGGGGTTCACTTCATAGGCAAACGATTCCCAACAAGCCCACTGCTTCTTTACATACTTTACAACATTCTTCCAGTGTTCTTTATTTTGATAAGCTTACTGAATGCATACACAATTTTAAGTTAAAATCTATTCACAAAGAAATTTAGCTCAGCTTACCTTCCCCCATAAAACTCAGCCGCAACACAGCGTATCTGTTCATACGTTATGTCCTGCGAAAGTTTTTCTTTAACCTTTGTTAAGGATGGCCGTTCATCAAACTGTGAGCATACTTCTTGTATCTTTTTTCGCATATCTTCTGAAATTACGTCAGAGCTTGACAGATGACCGTTTACAATCAGCCTGTAAAAATGTGTGTAAATCGTTGACTCGACCAAACCTCGTATTTTTGCGATGTCGCTCGCAGAACTTCCTTTTTTAAATAATTCAAATGTTTGTTTTTCAGTTCCTCCAACAGTAATCGGCTTCTCTCTTTTTATGACCTGAAGAGGTATCTGCATCTTTTTCTCAATCACTTTTTTTCCGGCATCAGTCAAAACGTACACAGGAAATGGATAGGGTCGTGCTGGTATGTCTCTTTTCTGTATTAACCCAATCGTTTCAAGCTGTTCGATAAACCCTTCAATAGTGGAGATAGTGTGCCAGAGCAAG
>JAGVYC010000011.1 GCA_018303485.1 Candidatus Woesearchaeota archaeon | reverse complement strand
GATTTTCAGAAACTCGATTTAAGAGTCGCTCGGATATTATCTGTAGAGGATCATCCAAATGCAGATAAGCTTTATGTTTTGAAGGTAGATCTTGGTGGCGAGCAAAGGCAGCTAGTGGCAGGCATAAGAAAGGATTACAAAAAAGAAGATTTAATAAATAAGCAAATAATAGTTATTGCTAACCTAAAGCCAGCTGTTTTAAGGGGCATAGAAAGTAATGGCATGCTGCTTGCAGCAGATGACAATGGGAAAATTTCAATATTAACCCCAGACAAGAATGTAAGCAATGGCATAAAGATAAGGTGATAATATGGCATCAAAGACAAACAAGGTATTCCAACTTATTCGAGATATTTTTTTATTGCTGTTTTCTATAATAATAATGTCAACAAGCAAGGGAGTTTTTACAGGAGAGCAAGAACCAGTGCATTATGTTCTTTTTTTCATTGCAGCACTTCTTGCATTATTAACATTAATCAATATTTTGCTTTTAATAATAAGGGTACAAAACAGGTTTTATTTCTACTTCAATGCAATAATACAAATACCCATTTCATTTATTATTGCTGGCCTGAACCCGTCTATATTTGGCTTTATTAGTTTAGGCCTTATATTATTAAATATAATAATTATAATAACCCTAAGAAAAAAGGAGGAAAAATGAAGTGCAATCTTTGCGGGGAAATAATAAAAAAGGAAGGCAAGTTCAACGAAACACTTTGCATCGAATGCGAGGACAAGGAAATATTAAAGGCCCTTAGCAATGACAGGTAATTTTACATATACTCAAGCCTTTTGATCCTATCATTAATGTCAGGGTGTGTTGAGAACATTATATGTGCTGTTGCCTTGTTTGCAGCCTCAACCAAAGGCTCTTTGTCATCTCTTATCTTCTTCAAGGCATCAGCAAGACCTTTCGGGTACCTTGTCAATAAAGCCCCGTTTGCATCAGCTAGGAACTCGCGTTTTCTGCTTACAGCTAGCTTAATCAACCTTGCTATAATTGGTGAGAGCACAATAAGAGCAATGCCTAATGCAACAAATACCAACCCTATTACCCCATCTATTTTTGCTCCATTTTTTCTCTTGCCATAAAACATGCTTCTCAAAAACCAGTCGCTAAGCAATGTTATCATGCCGACAAGAATTACAACAAGCATCATCAATCTTATGTCATAATTTTTTATATGGCTTATTTCATGAGCGACAACACTCTCCAATTCAAGCTTGTTTAATCTTTCAATAGCTCCTGTTGTAACAGTTACAGAAGCGTGCTCTAAATCCCTCCCAGTTGCAAATGCATTTATTGCAGAATCTTCAATAATATAAATCTTTGGCGTTGGAATCCCGGCAGCAATAGCAATACCCTCAACCGCATAGATAAGCCTTCCATGGGTTTTCTTGTCTGCTGGCTTTGCAGAGCTCATTTTCAATATTATCTTGTCTCCAGCATAGAAATTAATCAAAGTCATAATAATGGAAAAAACCATAGCAAAAAAACCAATCCCTATTCCAGTATAAAAGTTACCGTAATAAAATCCGATGAAATATCCTAGCGAGATTAGTATAATAAAAAAAAGCAAAACAAGTATTATGCTATTTCTTTTGTTAGAGCTTATGTTTTCATAAATATTCATTCTCAAAATTCAACTTTAACAGCTTTTCTTTCTTTTTCTTCTACATTGAAAAATTCTCTTTCTTTGAAATTAAGTATGTTCCCAATTACATTGTTTGGAAATATTTGAAGTTTTGTATTGAATTCCATAACGCTATCATTGTAAAACTGCCTTGAATAAGCTATCTTGTCTTCTGTTCCTGATAATTCTTCTTGCAGCATTTTAAAATTTTCATTAGCCTTCAATGTCGGATAGTTCTCTGCAACAGCAAATAACGTTTTTAATGCATTGCTTATCATGTCATTTGCTTTTGCTTTTTCTTTCATATTGCCGCTTATCATATTTGACCTTGCTTTTGTTATGTTCTCCAGGACGCTTTTTTCATGCTTCATATATCCCTTTACAGAATTAACCAAGTTAGGTATTAAATCATATCTTCTCTTTAACTGAACTTCTATCTGAGACCATGCATTATTAATCCTGTTTCTTAATGTGATAAGCCTGTTGAAAATATATATAATATACAATAGTATAATGGCTACAATTATCACAATAACCCATGTTGAGCTAAATGCCATAAAAATATGATGCTCCATTTGCTTATAAGATTTTTGTTACCACCATCCATATAATTCCAAGATGCAAAACTATTTAAATTTCAAAAGTAAACCTCATTTTGATGAAATTAATCTTAAAAGAGAGGCCAAAATCACCAGTAGTCATAGAAGGTTTTCCTGGTTTTGGTTTAGTTGGCACAATAACAACAGAATTTCTTATAAAGCATTTAAATGCAAAGTCAATTGGATATATATCTTCTGAAGAAATTTCTCCAGTAACAACAATTCACGAAGGAACCATAGTTGAGCCTTTAGGAATCTTTTATGATAAAACAACGAACATAGTAATCTTGCATGCATTGTATGGATTGAATGGTATGGAATGGAAGATTGCTGATATCATTGTCGATTTATGCAAACAGCTTAAATGCAAAGAACTTATTAGCTTAGAAGGCATTGCAGCACCTAACCCAGAAAAAACTAATGTTTATTTTTATACGAATGATACTTCAAAGAAAAAGAACCTCTCTAAGATAGGCATGGATCAGCTAAGAGAAGGTATTGTTATGGGTGTAAGCGGAGCTGTATTGCTAAAAGTAAAAACACCATTATCGTGTATTTTTGTGGAAAGCCATATCGGCCTTGCAGATAGCCTTGCTGCAGCTAAGATAATTGAAGTGCTTGATAAATATCTTGGCTTAAAAGTGGATTATGCACCTTTGGTTAAAACAGCCCATGAATTTGAAACAAAATTAAAAACAATTATAGAAAAAAATAAAGAAGCAATGATGCCTACATCAAAAAAAGAACAAAAACAGCAGCTAGGCTATATAGGCTGATTTATAGTTTTATACTCTTTCTTCTTCCTTTCAATCCAACTATAAACACTGCCGTGCTTTGAACCGCTTAATAATTTTTCAACACCCTGCTTTGCAATCATGCAGTTATTTAAACTCCCTATGATACCAACAGTCCTGCCATAAACAACTATTTTTGTGTTTGTAATGTCTTCGATGTTCTTTCTGCAGCCCCCTTTTCTCCCTATAATTCTTGCCCTTATTCTCATTATATCATTTTTAGTCTTTGCAAAATCTTTTATGTCTACTAGCTCAAATGCATAATCTTCGTTCAATAATTCTTCTGCAATAATTGGATTAAAACCCCTGCCAATGGCTTTTATTATCGGTTTGGCATTAAAAACATCTAGTGCTTCACCCTCTATAGTTATCATTCCATCATAAGAATCTATTTTAAGTTTCGTATGTGTTTTCATTTCTAGAATTTTTTTATCAGCGCCATTCTTTCCAACAAAAATAGCGATTCTTTCTTTTGGTATCCTAACTTCATCAACAGGCATGTTAAAATTCTTCTTTTATTATGTCTTTTATATATCCATTTTTTCTCAGCCACTCAACATGGTTTGGCTTGTATTTGTAAACTACATCCCCTTTCTCGTCGCCTCCTAACTCCCAAGGCTCTATAAGCAAATGATCCCCTTCCCTAACCCATAATTTTCTTTTTAATCTTCCTGGAATCCTACATATCCTTGTTTTTCCATCAAAGCATGCAACGCTCATCCTAGAGCCGCCTAATCTCTGCTTTAATATACCTATTACTTCCCGGTCTCTTGGAGTTCTGACTCTGAAAACATCTTCTTCATTATTTTCATTATTATCATGTTTCCTCATCATATGGACTACATTTAAGAAAGCAGTTTATAAATCTTTTTGGTTTTCATTTTCGTATCTGAAACAGATTGTAACCCTATAAATTTTTTTGCTTTTAATCCTGCTATAGCTATGCAGTTTCATGCTTTTTTTAAGTATGCCTCCTTTAAACCTCGCTTTTAATCTTTTTCCTATAGACTTTGCATATCTTTGATCAGAAATGTATATGTCGCACCCATATTTTTCAAAATTCGTCTTTGAAACAAAAACATCTCTCCTTTTTTTTATAAGGTCAAAAACATATTCAATTACCTCTTTATTCAACGGCCTTATCTGTATTATTGCTTCAAAATATTCTGCATTATGCTGCTTCTGCATGGGGTATGCCTTCTATATAGATTATATTTTCTTTTTTTATTATCTTGTTTTCTATAGCCAATTTAACTATGCTTTTTCCAGTAATGTTCAAGATGGTTGCTTCTTCCATTGCACTTACTGCTTCATTGTCATTTATCTTTCTTTCTTTGTAGAATCTTTCAGAAACTTCTAGTTGCATGCCATTTTCTTCAAATTTTTTCCCCAATAATTCTTCATCGCATATAACTGTAATCTTTGTTTTTTCTCTTCTATGCATTTTAATGAAATACATCTACATATTGCCCCTTACACTGCCTTTTGCGCCGCATGCCATACATTTCATAATTGTAAACTCCCCTTCTTTTAACAGTTGCGTGTCTGGCTTTTTGCATTCTTTGCACAATACAAAATCATTTGTAAATTGCTCTATTTTCTGGTTGATTAATTGTGAGCTTAATTTTCTTCCAAGTATCAATCTCTGGCCGTCAATAATGGCTGGTGTTGCTAGTTCTCTTTGCAAATATTTCAAAACTAGTTTTTGGTCTCTTCTTAATATGTCGCATAATTCCTTAAAATTGCTTATGATGGTTTTGTTACCTTCTACATGGCCCTTAATTTTAGGAATATCAAATCTTTCTCCAGTAGATGTTGTTTTTTTAGGCATTTTCTCCAGAGCCCGTTTTAATAAATTCTCATAGTCCATAACAGGATAATGTGCAGTCTTTTTTTAAATCTTTGCTTATTTCTATGCCATGATAAACTTTATATTTAGATCAGTTGTAATATTTGATGATGAAAAGTTTAACTACATTAATCTTATTGGTATTTTTTGTTGTAGTTGTTATTACATCTTTTGATTTAAGTTATACAGGGGATATAGTTGCAGAAAACTTCAATACAAAATACCTTTTGGATAATATGGATAAAGTTGTTAATGATTACAATCAAAAATTTGAGAACATTCCAAGATTTGCTAAAACCTTGTTTGGGAATGAACGTATTAACTTGGCTATTATCATGAATAACAACTCAAAAAAGGAATTTGGTCTTATTACAAAAGAGGGGAAGGTAATAGAATATTCTAAAAAACCTCTTGAAAACCCAACAATAGGCATAACTGCGCCGGAATCTGTTATAGATAATATTGCATCATCGCGAAATCCATCGCAAGAATTTTCAAAAGCAATCAAAAATAAAAAAATAATTCTTGAACCCAAAAAATTCTTAACAAAAATAAAAGTTACAGGTGCAAAGGCATTTATTAAAATAAAAGATCTGTTCTAAGTTAGATGATATTGACAATTCCAGCCCTGCTCCAGTATATTTCTCCATCTTTGACTAAATCATGTATAGCTATATTAACTTCCTCCTCATTTATGCCTGATTGCTTTACAATTTCATTGATATTAACATCATTGCCTCCAAGCTTATTTATTATGCCAAGAATAAGATTCCTTACATCATTAGGGATGTCTTTCTCAATCCTTTCTTCAAAATATTCTTTTTTATCATCAATTATGACATTCTCAAACATGCCATTAATTCTTGTTACAAAACCATGCTCTTTAAGCAACTCTAATTTTCTTGCTAACTCCCAATTCATGTCATTAAGCACTTTTACAATTTCAGGTATTATGTATATTTCATTATTATATTCCCTTACCCTGCCAATTACAAGTACGAGGCTTCCAGCATTTACATCCTTAAACAGCCTGCAGTCTTCACCCCATGTTTTTAATCTAATTTCATAGCTTCCATCATCAACTGTTATTGCATTGTAATTGCCATCATCAGAAACAAATTTGCCGACAACATTTGCAATAACATTGATCCTGGATATCTTTTTGCCCTCAAAATCAACATAGCTTGATTCCTCTTCTTGCTTGACATACTTGTAATTGAATAATTGGCTTATCCAGACTTTGTATGCAACACCTCTTTTTTTCATGTTCAATATTTACAACTTGCTTATGGAGCCTCGTTTTGGTTCAAATATTTCTGCTTCCCTTTTTAGCCTGTCTAGCACCTCTTCAACCTGCGCTTCATTAATGCCCTTTTCAGCAGCATAAGTGATTACATCTTCAATGGCAATTAATTTTCCTTTTTGATTAGATAATTCAGTTATTATTTCTTTTATAACAACTATCCTTGATCTTTGTGTTGAGCTTATACCTGTTGATATCCTGTCAATGTCAATCTGTCCTGTTTCTGGATCAATTCCTACTTGCATAAGGCAGTATTTTAATACCCTTATAGCCCTTTTTGCGTCCTGCTTTGTTACTTTATCAGACAATCTTACTCTTGCACTCGCTTCTGACAATCTTACCAATGCTTCTAATTGCCTAGCACTTATTGGTATCGGCTTCTGCCCTTCTTTTCCACTGCCACCAGAATTTCTTAAGCTGACATAAAAATTTTTTATCTCTTCAACAGCACCATCGCTTAATTTTGGATATATTTTTTGTTTAGCATAAGAAACATATTTTTTTATCAACCCAATATCAATCTCTACCTCTTTAATATTTACAGCTTGCTGATAATTTAAAACATGCCCCGCAATCTTTTCATCAAGCTCTTTATTTGGGACATCTCTGATTGGAAATATAAGATCAAACCTGTTGATTAATGCAGGTGGCAAATTTATTTGTTCGGCAACAGGCTTATAAGGATCAAACCTTCCTAACTTGGGATTTGCAGCAGCTAATACTGTTGTTTGCGCTTTTAATGTAGCCTGTATATTTGCCTTTGATATGCTTACAATCTGCTGTTCAAGCGCCTCGTGAAGTGCTGATGTTTCTTCTTCTGTCATCTTATCAAGTTCATCTAAATAGCAAAATCCTCCATTTGCCAAGACTAAAGCTCCAGCTTCAAGAGCCCAGCCCTTTAAGAATTCATCTTTTACAACGCTCGCAGTGAGGCCAGCTGCCGAAGCGCCTTTTCCAGATATATACCTTGATTTTGGAGAAGCCTTTGACATAAATAATAACAAGGTTGATTTGGCTGATCCTGGGTCTCCAACTAATAATACATGGAAATCACCCCTTATGATTGTTCCATCTGGTTTTGTTTTTTTAATTCCTCCCATCAATTGCAAGACTAAAGCTTCTTTTACATCATCATGCCCATAAACAGATGGTGCAATTGATCTAGTAAACATGCCATATATATCATCTTTTTTTGCCAATGCTTTTATATTTTCTTCCTCTTCTTTTGTTAATTCAAATTCTTCAAAAGTCTGCTCAATTGGCTCGATATAATTTGCATCAACAGACAAGTCATACCTTGTTGATACAACACCTGTCTTTAATGGCACAGGTATTTCTCTTACCACTCCAATAACCCTTATCTTTGAACCAGGGGTAGTTTTTTTTTCCATCTTTGGCTCTACAAGATCTTCCTTTAAAAAAACAGAAATCCTTTTTGGCTGCTCTCCGCCTTCCAAATCCTCTGGTGCTTCTTCTATAACAAGTCTTTGAGCATCAACCAAAATCTTGTCAAGCATTCTAAATCTGCCTTTTCTTCCACATGTGCACCTGTAAGGTTCTTTAAATTTTGTATCAATTTGCAGAATAGATAGCACATTCCCGCATGAAGGGCATTCAAATCTTGCAGAAGTTACTTGTGGCCTTACATCGGATGACTGCCTTACAATTCCATCAAAACTATAAAGTTTGTTTAAATGAGGGCTTCTTATGTTTCTTATCTTTAAATTCTGGCTTTTCGGCAGGTTTGCAATTCTTATTATAAATCTTTTTTCAGGCAAATCTAGGTCTTCTATTGATACTTCAGCAGCCTTTAGCAGCTCATCAGGATTCTCAAGAAGCTCTTCAGCCAATTCATGATCAAAAATAGCAACATCATTAAAATCCATAATAAGATGGCTTACACCAATGTTGGCAAGTTCATGCAATTTAGTAAGGTAAGTTGTTTCTATTAATTCCCTGAACTTTTCTATTTGCTCTTTAGCATCCATTTTATCCCCTTTTTTATTCTTTAAGCAAGAAAGTATTTTATTTGAGTTTAAACTCATTTATAAATTTTTATGTTAGGCATTAGTTGTATGTTAAACATGCCATAACAAGTAACTATTACTACCAGAAAGTTTATATATGAACCAGACACATTTGAAATAAAAATTTTTCAATAACTCTTAGCAACATAAACAACATGATTTGCCTTTTTTCCGCAAACAATGCATTTCTGCCCTTCTTTTATCTTGTCTTCTTTTGGATATAAAATACCAGAAACATTGGCTGCTGTTTCTTCTTTTAATTTATCAGCACATTTTTCTCCATCCTTGTTTACAGAGCAAAACGGCACCTTAACAAATCCTTTGTAAGCCTTAATTATCTTTTTCAATTCATCAAAAGATTTTGCATCCCTTGTTTTGTTTTTAAAATATTCTTCAGCTTTCTCTTCTATGTGTTTGTCAATAATCTTTGAGAACTTTTCAATTTCTTTTGTTAAATCTTTTAATTTAATTAAAAATTTCTTATTCTCGTTTCTTAAAGATATAGTGATATTGCCTTCTTTGACTTCTTTGGGCCCAATTTCTAGCCTGATAGGGACACCTTTCAACTCCCATTTATTGTATTTAAAACCAGGAGAAGCCTCGCTGTCATCGATCTTTATCCTATACCCTTTTAGCTTGTTTTTTATTTCATTAGCTATCTTTAAAATTTCTTTGCTGTCTTTGTCAGAAAATAAAACAGGAACAATGACTATTTGCAGGGGCGCCATATCAAATGGCAAAATTAAACCCTTGTCATCACCATGAATTCCAATTAAAGCAGCCATTATTCTCCATATGCCTGGCCCAAAACATGTCTGCCATGCATATTCTTCTTTTTCATCTTTGCTCATAATTTTTATACCAAATGCCCTAGCAAAATTCTGTCCAAGATCATGAGTTGATGCAATTTGGTTTCTTTTTCCATCAGGCATTAATGTATCTGGCGTGAATGTGTTAACAGCCCCTTTAAACCTGTCCCATTGTGGTCTTTTGAAAAATAAGAACGGTATCTTTATCTTGTTTTTAATAACCTTATTGCAAATTTCTAAATCCTTTTCAACCTGCTCAAGTGCATCTTCATGCAAATTAAAAACATCATGCGTTTCAAAAAATAAAAATTCTCTCCCTCTTAAAAAAGGCCTTGTGGTCATTTCATTTCTAAAAGCAGGAATTCTAGATTGATACCCTTTGAATGGCAATTCCTTATGACTTTTAAACCACAAACTGTATAATGGATAAATCTGTGTTTCACCAGTTGGCCTTAATGCAAACCTTTCCTCTATTTTTTTGCTGCCTGCTTCACTAACCCAAAATACTTCTGGTGTAAAACCAGCGTGCTCTTTTTCTTTCATTAGACTTTCTTCTTTTACAACAGTTGGAAATAAAAAAGCAACATGCCCATCATCTTCAACTTCTTTTTCAAGATACTCATAAATCTTTCTAATAATAGAAAACCCCCACGGCATATGAACAATAAAGCCTTGCACACCAAATCTTATATCTGCTAATTCTGCTTTTTGTATAACCTGGGAATACCACTCGGAAAAATCCTCTTCTTTCTTGACTGTTATGCCTAGTTCATTCTTTTCTTTTTCCATATTAAACTTTATTTTTTTCCAGAGTGTTTTTTTAGTACAACAATAAGCTTGTCAACAGCCTCATGAAGCATCTTTTCTGATTTTGTTCCAGTGCAGACTATCTTTCCGTTGCTGAACAGCAAAAATGTTGCCCTTGTTCCAGATAATTTATAGACCAATCCTGGAAACTGCTCTGGTTCATATTCTGTATTTTCCAGATTCATAGCCAAATAATTTAGATTTAAATCCATCCCTATGCTGCCTGAAGCCACCATGTTCTGCACCTTTATAACAGGCTTTGCTGTTATCCTTATTTTTATTTTTTCAATATTCTTTATTATGGCTTCTATAGATTCTTTTACCTTCTTCATTGATTTAGCACCAGTGCAAACAACCTTTCCAGAGCTGAATATCAATGCAGAAGTCTTCGGTTCCTTTATCCTCATAACCAATCCTGGAAACTGCTCTGGATTATATTCCGTATTAGGCAGTGTTTCAGCCAATTTTATTAGTGGTATATCTTGTTCCAAAGAAGTTGTAGCAACGATATTTTGCAGTTTAATTTCCTTCTTGCCGTCCTTTGTAATTTTAATCCCTCCCGCTAAAGTTTTATTTAAAAATGTAATAGAAAACTATATAAACATATTTAAAAATAGCTATATACTATTAAGTTGTAACAACGTCAATGCCGATAAAGAATTCCTTCTCTTTTATCTTTTCCTTTGCATTATTATTTCCGCCTTCAGCAAATATCAATTTATTAACATTGGCCTTCTTTTTTATCTCTTCAATATGCATTCCAAAGTCATAATCCGATTTTATGAACAAATTAATTCTGTTCTCTTTTTTCAGCCCTATTTTCTTTCTTAAATCCTGGATTCTTCTTGTAATCTCTCGAGCATATCCTTCTTGCTCAAGCTTTGAAGTTAATATCATATCAAGCTCTATTTGCATATCTTCCTTTAATGTTTCATCTAATTTTATTTCAACCTCTTTTACATTAGCTTGTTTTTTTATGATATCTTTTAAATTATTCAAGCTTTTGTAACATTCTTCTTTATTTGAAATAACACTTAACATCGATAAAGGCCATCTTATATTTATTTTTGCAGTTTCTCTTTTGTACAATGCTTCTCGTATTACATTAAATGCAAGAGCCATGCCGTCTTCTACATTCTTATTTATATAATCTTTGTCGTATTTTGGCCATTCATAGAGATGTATGCTTTCTTTTTTATTGTTGAACTGCCCCTTAATTCCTTGGTATATATGTTCAGAATGATAAGGAGTTATTGGTGCCAGCAGTTTTATTATATTAAGCAAATTCTTATAAATTATATGCAATGCATTCCTTCTTTCTTCAAGGTTATCAGAATTTATTTTGTCTCTTGTTAATTGCATATAAATTCTGCTTAAATCAAGTATTAATCCTTCTATAGCATTGCCTGGCTCATTTATCCTGTAATCTTCATACATTTCAGTAACTTCTTTTATTGTGCTGTTCAGCCTTGAAACAATGTACCGGTCTTCAACATCATATTTTTTGTCTTCTGTAAACTCTTCTGGGTTGAATTTTATTAAACTGCAGTTTTCCAAAAGATAATTATGGATATTTAGCAATATCATAAGCGTTCTTTGCTTTTGTTTTACATCATCAAAATTATAATTTAAGTCTAAACCAGGGCTTGCACCAGTTATCATGTAAAATCTCATTGCATCTACACCATATTTTTCAATAACCTCATACGGAGATATTACATTCCCTAAACTCTTGCTCATTTTTCTTCCCCTGCTGTCTAGGATCATGCCATGCATATAAACAGCCTTGTAAGATGGTTCTTTATGAGAAGCCATTGACAGGCATATTAATGAATTAAACCAACCCCTTATTTGATCCTTGCCTTCTAAAATAAAGTCCATTGGCCACCATTTTTTAAAAAGTTCTTTGTCTGATGGAAAATTTAAGCAAGCCCAAGGAGCAGCACCAGAATCAAGCCATACATCAAGTACGTCATCTACCCTCGACATTTGACCGCCACATTTGCATTCTATCTTTACAAAATCTATCCATGGCTTATGCAAGTCTTCTGGAACATCATTGGCTAATCTTTTCAGTTCCTCTTTTGTTCCTATAACAGCATAATTATCGCATTTGTTGCATACCCATATGGGTAATGGTATTCCCCAAAATCTCTGCCTTGATATGCACCAGTCTTGCAGGTCATTTAGCCAAGAATTAAACCACCTAGAGCCACCCCATTCTGGCTGCCATTTTATTTTTTTGTTTGATTCTATTAACTTGTCTTTTATCTTTTCAACAGCTAAAAACCATTGTCTTGTCGCTCTGTAAATTACAGGGTGGTTGCATCTCCAGCAATGTGCATATTCGTGGCTTATTTCTGTTTTTGCTATTACCTTATCACCAAGAGCTTCAATGAATATTTTATCATCTTTCTTTGCCATTAAACCAGCAAACTTTCCTTTTGTAAACCTGCCATTTTCATCTACTGTATTGTAAGCAGGAAGCCCATATTTCTTTCCAGCTT
Source organism: Candidatus Woesearchaeota archaeon (assembly GCA_018303485.1). Classification (GTDB taxonomy): domain Archaea; phylum Nanobdellota; class Nanobdellia; order SCGC-AAA011-G17; family JACPNG01; genus JAGVYC01. Next base: position 1,871 of record JAGVYC010000011.1, on the reverse strand, counting down.
CATAGTCTTCAGGCCCGCAGCCAGGAGCGCAATGTACTAAGCCGCTGCCTCCGCTTACATCAACATATTCAGCAGATAAAATTACAGAATGGATATTTTTATTATCTTTTAGATCATCAGGTTCGAATTCAAATGGGGCTTCATATTTTAAGCCTTCTAAACTCTCGCCTTTGAACTCTTCCATGATTTCAAACTGCTTTCCAAGCAAGCCATTAACAAAAATACCAGCTAGAGCTTTTGCTATAATCCATTTCTCATTTTCAACTTTTATTTTTAGATAATCTATATTCGGATTTACCATGACAGCAAGATTAAAATTTAAAGTCCATGGTGTAGTTGTCCATATTATCAAATATTCATTGTTCTTATTTTTTAAATTTAGCTTTACAAAAATAGAATCATCAGTTATTTCATCATAAACTAATTCATGCTTTGCTAATGCAGTTGCACATCTTGAGCACCAAGTCATTGATTTTAAACCCTCATAAAGCAATTTATTTTCATCAGCCTTCTTTAATGCCCACCATGCTCCTTCTATATAGCTGTTTTTTATTGTCATGTATGGGTTGTCAAAATCAAGCCATATGCCTATTCTTTTAAAATCAGTAATCATGGGATGCATCTGCTCTATTGCAAACTTCTCGCATTCTTTGATAAACCTTTGAACACCAAAAGAGACTATGTCTGCTTTGCTCTTTAAGCCAAGTTTTTCCTCAACTTTATGCTCTATTGGCAGACCATGCATATCAAATCCAGCTTGGTCATATGCATCAAATCCTTTCATTCTTTTATATCTTAATACAGAATCCCTTAAAGCCTTGCCCCATGCATGGCCTATATGTATAGTTCCTGTTGTATATGGCGGTCCATCTAGGTAATAAAATTTAGTATTTCCTTTGTTCTTTTCTTTTGCCTTGTAATATATTTTGTTTTTTTCCCAAAATTTAAATACATCACTTTCTATTTTTATTGGATCATACATATTACTCTTGAAAAATGTACCTTGTATTTATAACTTATCAATATATGTAAATAGTAAGTCAGCAAATTTTGTTTATAAACAAAACCTCGATTTTGCCCAGAATAAGGCTAAAATGAGCTTCGTTTCAAAGCCGACTTATTACATACTTCCTTTCCAAAACCTTAAATATAACTTCTTATGCCTAAAAATCAGCACAAACAGCCATTATAGGGATTATCCTATATTTGGTTAAGTGTTAAAAATATATGGAGTGTTAGATAATATGTACAATAGGGAAGGAAGTTTTGTAAAAAGGGAAAGTTATGCACCAGTTAAGGTTGGTGACATAGTAGAGGTAAAGATAGAAGCTGTGGGTGAAAAAGGCGACGGTATAGCCAAGATTAAGGGTTTTGTTTTATTTATACCAAATGCAAAGAAAGATGAAACTCTTAAGGTAAAGGTGACAAGGGTTCTTCGCAGGGTTGGTTTTGCAGAAATTGTTGGTCCTGCAACAGGTGAAGTAAGAGAAAATAATGAAGATGTATCAGAAGATTCAGAAGAATCAGAAGAACCATCTTACAAAGAAGATGCATACGAAGAACAAGCAGAAGACTCAGAAGAGTTTTAATTTTATTATAACTTATTAAAGATCTTCTTTTCTTCTTTTTTTATTTTCTGTTTTTTCTTTTTTTTATAATAAATGTTCCAGCCTATTGAAGTTGCAAATATTATAATTATGCCAAATACACTAAAGAAGATAATTAATTGCTTATTTGTATAAGGTGCCTTTCCAGGTATTCTTAGCACCTTACCCTTGCTTGTTACTAAATCTCTGCATGCATTGATGGCAGTTTCAGTCAATGCAATTGCCTTTTCCACCCTGCCTTCCTTCAATGTTTCTTCAGCTTGG